>NZ_JBMQOC010000124.1:0-72830 GCF_053550995.1 Parapedobacter sp. | reverse complement strand
GGTTTACCGCCAACACCCGTTTGTTGGAGAAAATCCATGCGGGAACGAACCTGACGGCCTTTGATGTGGATGGGCGCCGCAACCAGTTGGTCGTGGGTACATCCGATGGTTACTTCCGCTACGATCTGGAACGGGATGGTGTGATGGGTGATGTTCAGAAAAAGCTCCCTTGGACGGATATCACGGCGGTGAAACTCATCGATGGTGATCCTTGGTTCGGTAGTTCCAAAGGAGCTTTCGTGGTGCGGGAAGGGGGCGGCATCGCATATTATGCAAGCCAGCGTTGGTTGCCCAGTGACCATGTCGTGGATATAGCTGCGGGACCAGACTCCTCGGTATTACTGTTGGCCGATGGCGGTCTCGGTATCATTCATTTCAACGAAATGACCTTGCATGAAAAAGCGATGTACTATGAACGACAGGTGCGGGAAAGGCACATCCGGAATGGTTTCAACGCCACACTCGTAGGTATGCAAGACGGCGATTTGAGTACCGGATATTTAGGGGATTCAGACAACGATGGATTGTGGACGTCACTTTACTTGGCAGCAGAGGCATTTCGCTATGCCACCACGGGCGAGCAAGAGGCATTGGCGTATTGTATGGAATCGTTGGACGCGATGAGCCGACTGTATGATATCAATCCCGTTGCGGGCTTTCCTGCACGTTCATTTGAACGGCGTGGAGCAGGTGATACCCGCAGTGAGCTTTCCGACCCTGAACGCTGGCAGCTAGCGGAGCACCCCGATTGGTATTGGAAGGCCACTACCAGCAGCGACGAGGCAATCGGGCATATCTTTGCGTTCGGGGTTATCGCCGAATTGGTGGATCACCAAGAAACACGCGAAAAGGCCATTCGCCTTATCGATACATTGATGGGGCATATCGTGAAGCACGACCTTTATCTGGTAGATTATGACGGACAGCCCACCACATGGGGACGATGGAACCCCGAGTACGTCAATGCGTTCCCCACGAACGTAGGCGACCGGAAATTGAATTCGTCCAATATTATCGGCATGCTCCAGACCGCCTACCACTTCACGGGAAAATCCATCTATCGCGAAACCGCCTTCGATCTTATGGACCACCACGGGTACCTCGAAAACCTCCTGCGCCCGATGGAAGAAATCGGAAAGGCACCCGAGGAAGCTGACGATTGGAGTCAGATGCTCTCAAGTGCATGGAACCACTCGGATGACGAAATGTATTTTGCAGGCTACTGGGGTTTATATCGTTATGCGTTCAATGATACACTCAAATCGAAATACGGCGCGGCCATCCGCGATCATTGGGAAGCGGAAAGACCTGAAAAGGAGGCTGCGTGGAATATTTTAACCGCAATTACCGGTACCAACAACATCGATTTGGAAGAGGCGGTATGGTATCTCAAGGAATATCCACTAGACTTGGTTCAATGGACCGTTATGAACAGCCATCGAAAAGACGTTGAACACCTCGCACCCAATTTCCGAGGGCAGACCATCGCGGAGGTACTTCCTCCCGACGAATTGAAGATATCCCGCCATAACGCCAATCGGTTTACCCTGGATGGTGGTAACGATGGCACCGGCGAAAACAGTGCCGGCGACATCTGGCTATTTCCCTATTGGATGGGCAGATACCTGGGCGTAATCGAACCGCCGACAGGCGAATGAGGACGAGGTGATTATCTATTTCTTATTTATTTTATATTCTGTTAATCAGTGCATTGCTGTTTGGTGAACATGATAAAATGCGCCATGCAAATGATAATATTGTATAAAGAAAGTAAGCATAGCCCACCTACTTTTGAATAGTTAAAGCATCGTAATTGTTTCCAGCGATAATAACGGATGGCGAGCATATTTGGATACTAACCCATTACTAGCAAAATAATAACAATGATACAAAATATAGGGGTTCGGCGTTTGGTTTCCTTGGATGCATTCCGGGGGTTTACGATAGCGGCAATGATTATCGTCAACACACCGGGTTCATGGGACCATGTGTACGCCCCGCTACGTCATGCGTCTTGGCACGGGATTACGCCTACCGATTGTATTTTTCCATTTTTTATTTTTATCGTCGGGATTTCCATTACGCTTTCTTACCGTAAAATGCTGACCGCAGGCCGGCCGAAGGTTGCCCTGGTAGGAAAGACACTGAAACGCGCAGTCCTTATCTTTCTCATTGGGATTTTCCTGGGATTATTTCCGGATTTCGCTTTCGAGGAGATACGTATTCCGGGTGTATTACAACGCATCGCGGTGGTATTTTTAGTATGTGCATTGCTTTATTTGTACACCAGTTGGCAACAACAAGCCATCATTGGGTCTGCGCTTCTACTCTTGTATTGGGTCGCACTGATTGGGGTGCCGGTGCCAGGCGTAGGTACAGGCGTACTGGAGCCGGGCAAGAACCTTGCTGCCTGGATAGACAGCTTGCTCATACCGGGTACGATGTGGCAGGGTACGTGGGATCCCGAAGGTATCGTCAGCACGTTTCCCGCAATAGCGACCGGTGTTTCAGGGATGTTGGTCGGAAAACTTTTGGCAATCGAGGATATGCTCCATGAGCGGAAGGTGATTTGGCTTTATGCCGGCGGATTGTCGGCGTTCCTACTTGGTTCGGCGTGGGGATGGGTGTTCCCCATCAATAAGAATCTGTGGACAAGTTCTTATGTATTGTACACCGCTGGATTGGCTACGATGGTGTTCGGATCGCTTTTTTTCATTATCGAGGTGTTGAAGTATAGCGCTTGGGCCAAGGTTGGTCTCGTGTTTGGTGCCAATGCGATTACGGCCTACGTCATCGGTGGTTTATTGCCTGAGTTGTTGGGGTCGCTCAATACGTGGTATGTCCAGCAATTCGTCGAAGGGGACTGGGCGAAGGCATTTTCCCTGATTTGGGCGATCGGGGTTTGCATATTGTGCTACATTCCTATTTACGTGCTTTACAAAAAGCGAATCTTTATCAAAATCTAATGGCAACTTAATACGTAATAACCTTTTTTGCGACTGCTAAACATGTCAAAGCATCAAGTATGGATAATCGATTAAACCAAAGTGAACCGTTATGGAATTAGGAAAATTTACAATTAGGAAAAAGAGGTTTGGAGCTTTGTTTTCCCTCGTCATCGCCTTGTTGCTCGGTGTAGACGTGCGGGCGCAGGGCCAAATGAATGTATCGGGGGTCGTAACCGACCCTGATGGCAATCCGGTTGCGGGAGTAACCGTTAACGTGGAAGGAACGGAACAGGCTGTATCGACAGATGGCTCGGGGCGTTATGTGCTGAATAACCTGCCTGCAGGGGCCTCGTTGGTATTCAAAGCACTGGGTTATGAAACCACCACGATTGCTGTCGATAGCAGATCGGTGGTCAATGCCCAGTTAAAACGGGGTGAAGAGGCATTGGATGAAGTAGTGGTTACGGCGTTGGGTATTAAGCGAGAAGAACGTTCGCTGGGTTATTCGGTAGGGAAGGTGGACGGCGCAGAGCTATCGCGCGTAGCCAACGAAAACGTGCTGAGCGGTATGGCGGGGAAGGTGCCGGGGGTGGCGATTAGTTCCACAGGCGGGACAGGATCTTCTGTCAGCATGGTTATACGCGGCGCCACATCGTTGGTTAACGACAACCAGCCACTGTTTGTGGTAGACGGTGTGCCGATAGCGAATACACTTAATAACGTATCGCAGATGGGTAACGATAACAGGGTCGATTACGGGAACGCTATTTCCAGCTTGAATCCAGACGACATCGAAAGTGTATCCATTTTGAAGGGTCCGAGTGCAGCTGCCTTATATGGTTCCAGAGCAGGTAATGGGGTCGTCCTTATCACCACAAAGTCGGGAGCCGACGTCAATAAAATGACGATATCTGTCAACAGTAATACGGTATTCGATATGCCGTATCGCTATTTGGATATGCATAGCCAGTTTGCAACTGGAATTTTTCCGTTTACCCCCGAGTTTAGTCCATATCCGGATGGTATCTTGCAGATTGAGGAAGGCTCTGCGGGAGGGGTAGGCCCCGAATTGGATAAAGGGTATAAAGCCATCCAATGGAATAGTCCATTGGATGAGAACGGGAATAGGATACCCACCGAATTGAAATCATACCCGGATAACGTCAAGAATTTTGTGCAGACGGGTATTACTTCGACCAACGGCATATCGATAGCCAATAGTTCCGAAAAGATGAACTATCGGATTTCTTATTCGAATATGGCCAATCGCGGAATCATTCCGAACACGGACCTTTCGCGTAATTCGATTAACATGAGCTCGATGTTGAAGCTACATCCTGATTTCTCGATCTCGTCCAATATAGACTTTAGCAGGAACGGGTCGGATAATCGGCCGGCAAATAACAGGGGGGCAAATCCCTTGGAATGGGCTTATAAGGTCTCACCACATGTTAATATCTTAGACCTTAAAAATTACTGGGTGGAAGGGAAGGAGAATATCGAACAATTTACCACAGCGCTTGGTGAAAAGAACAATCCTTACTTTCTAGCATACGGCGTAAATAATTCGTTCGTACGTGACCGGGTGTTTGGAAATGTCAGGGCCGATTGGCAGATTACGTCGGACTTGGATTTGATGGTGAGGTACGCACTGGATACCTACCAAGAACAACGGGAGTCTAAAATTCCATATAGTTATACCAACGATGCCAAAGGTGTCTATGGGATAATGAACCTGCACCGGCAGGAACAGAATATCGATTTTTTAGCTACTTACAAGAAGAGGGTTAATTGGATTGATCTATCTGTTTCGGCAGGAGGGAACACCCTATATGTGCGAAATCGAGACGAAAGCAATTCCAGCAAAGGTGGTTCGGGATTGGTGGTTCCGGGCCTATATACGCTGTCAAATATCAGTCCATCGGGTTTAAACTATGGTAGCTATTTGGCTGAAAAGTCAGTGAACAGCGTATATGGAATGGTAAATTTCGGATTCAATGACATGGTTTATTTGGACTTGACAGCCCGTAATGATTGGTCTAGCACCCTGCCCGAAAGCAATCGATCCTACTTCTACCCATCGGCGTCAGTCAGCGTGCTATTGGACGAAATGTTCCGTCTGCCGCAACAGGTAGACTTGTTGAAAATACGCGGTGGCATTGCCCGCGCAGGGAATGATACAGGGCCGTACAATCTTATTAATGTACTGGCTAACGCGGGTGCTTGGGGGGATGTAACGCGGCTTACGAAGCCTGGGAATATGCTGTTACCGGAACTTAAACCAGAGATCGCCACCTCTTACGAATATGGCTTGGATTTGACGCTGTGGAATAATCGCTTGCGCTTTGAAGGTACCTATTACCAATTGGATAATGAAAACCAGATTATTCCGGCAAAGTTGCCCGGCTCTAGCGGCTTTACCTCAAAGAATATCAATGCCGGGTTGTTGCGGAGCCGTGGGTTTGAGCTCGCATTGAGCGCGACGCCCCTACTAACGAACGATTGGCGGTGGGATATCGGTTTAAATTGGTATCGCAATAGAACAAGGATCATGGAACTGAGCGAGGGGCTTGAATTCTATGATTTATGGGGTGATGCTAAAGGTGGTGCACGAACCTATGTAGGACAAGAAATCGGTGATCTGTACGATGCAGAGTTGGTAACGGTCACCGACCCGAATTCGAAATATTACGGTTGGCCGATACTTGACGATGAGGGTTCGTGGCAAGACGTGGGGATGAATAACGCAACCAATAAGGTTGGGAATTTCAATCCCGATTTTTCGATGGGAATGATGTCTTCGTTGAGTTACAAGCGCTTTTCGCTGAATTTCGCGTTGGATATGCGTTTAGGGGGAGACTTCGTTTCGCAAACCTATCGATATTCAGAGTCAGATTTAATGACCCAGCGCTTTTTAGACAATTTGATTGACCCGAAAGGCATGACCGGTACCGAACTTGCCAACTACCTGATAGATAACGATCTGATCGTGGTGCGAGGGAACCGGTTCAATATCGTCGGGGGGCCGACTGCGGAGATGGGCGGTTTCCCCTTCAATTATGAGGGGCAGGCTTATCCCTATGGAGGCGTATTTAATCCCGGTGTAATTGCGCAATACGACGGCGATGGCAATATCGTAGGTTATACCGAAAACCTAGGCGACGAAGGAACGCAGTACATTCCGTACAGTGATAACTACCCCTGGAGCTTTATGCGTGCAGCCTTGTTCGATGCATCCTATATCAAACTACGGGAAATTTCGCTTGGCTACGATCTGCCCACAGACTTTGTCCACCGCTTGGGTATCAGCAATGCCCATATTGCCGTATATAGTAGGAACATTATTTTATGGACTAAATCAAAGATTGGTATCGATCCTGAAATGGCTTTCCAACAGGAGAGCGGCGCACAGGCAGGGACCCAGTTCAAACAAGGAATCGAACGTTATAACGTGACCCCTTGGGTTATGCCGATCGGTTTTAAATTAAGCGTTAACTTCTAAAGGATAAAAGCGATGAGATCGATTAAGATAAATAGAAAAAGGGCTTTCAGAGCATTTTACGTGTCAATAATGAGTTCCGCATTCCTGATTTTTGGGGCGTGCAAAGACCTAACGGAATTGAATATCAACCCCAATGGGGCTAGTGAGGAGAATGTCAACCCTAATTTGATTCTGCCAACCGTACTCACGGAGAGTGCCAAAATATATCTCAATTTAGGATACCAGGATATCGCGGGTGTGGTGCAGCATACGCAAAAGGATGCTTGGGCAAGCGGCCATAACGACTATGATTGGGGCGGCAACCAAAGTTGGAATGGTTATTATGACGTGCTGAGGAACAATGCCCTGTTGTACAAGCGTGCTTCTGAAGAAGGAATGGAATTTCACCAGGGCGTGGCGTTGGTGATGCGCGCATTTATGTTTGGTTTGATTACGGATTTATGGGGAGACGCGCCGTACACAGATGCGCTGAAAGGGGACGAAGGCGGAACACAATTCCTGTTACCGAAATTTGATACGCAGGAAACGATTTATACAGGAATCATTGGCGAGCTGGAGCTGGCAAACGGGCTGTTGTCTAAGCCGGCTTCCAATTACACAGGGATTGTAGCAAACGCCGATGTATACTACCACGGTGAGCCTGAGCAGTGGCGTAAATTTGCTAATTCACTGCTGCTACGCTATTATATGCGCATTTCTGAAAAAATGCCAGAGGTAGCACGAGCAGGGGTCGAGAAAATAGCGGGGAACCCCGGCCAATATCCTCTTATCACTGCTGCGACTGACGATGCGGCGATGCCTTTCGTAGGTAGTTCCGCGGCTGATTCGTGGCCACACAATATACAATTTGATGTTGATGCGGGCAGTAATTACCGGCGACTGAAGATGTGTTCAACGTTGGTTGACTACATGCAGGCCTTGCATGACCCCCGACTTTCCAAGTGGGCGAACAAAGTAGAGGTCGCGCTGAAAATGGATGCGAGTTTGCCGGCCGGTACGGATGAAATCAGGGACGGCGTACGATATTTATCGCCGGATAAAGTAGGGGCGGTCGCAATCGATCAGGATGCGGATTATGTGGGTATACCGCCTAGTTGGTCTGCACTGCCCTCGGCCTACAACCTAAATCCTACACCGGGCCAATTGTCGTACAACCCGCATGTATCTTTCCTAAACGACATATATAAGGATGCGTCCGGTCCACTTTTGAAAGCTCGGTTGCTATCCGCTGCTGAAGTACACTTTATTTTAGCCGAGGCGGCAGTCAAGGGTTGGTCTGTAGGAAACGGCGAAGAGCATTACAAAGAAGGAATCAGGCAGTCGCTCGAAGCTTGGACAGTAGGTAGCGCTTACGGAGACTATATAGAGAATGAAGGGGTAGCCTATAAGGGAACGGTGAAGCAGATCATTGAACAAAAATGGATTGCAAGTTGGACAGCGGCTACCGAAGCGTGGTTTGATTTCCGCCGTACGGGATACCCGGAGCTGGAAGCCGGTCCGGTAGCGAAGCGGAACGTTTTGCCGGTACGTTTTTACTACATGCAGGACGAGCTCTCCGTCAACCGCCAAAACGCTGAGGAAGCATTGGAACGTTTGGAGTTGACTGCCCATTCGCAGGCCGATAACAAGAACAGCGCATGGTCTAAACCGTGGATTATTCAGGGAACGGGTAAACCCTGGTGAACAATGCGGTTTTAATGATAGGAAGATATCGTGTAAATGTTTTTGAAGAATTTGTAAAGAGGTCGTGAGAAAAATTGTACTTTCGTCTACCAAGATAAATTTACGTACGATCATTTTACAGATATCCATGAACAGACTTTCCTTCATCCGTATCATCGCACTGGCTTGTGTGCTGTCCTGCTTTTCGCCGATTGTTTCTGCCCAATCCAGGCCACCGCACCCTATTCAGGTACTGGTATCGCCAGATAAGCCTGACTGGACCTACGCTCCGGGCGAGACGGCAACATTCACGATACAGGTATTGAAACATCAGGTGCCCATACCCGAAGCAGAGGTAACATATACGGTGGGGCCGGAAAAGATGCCGTCGGCCGGCGAAGGTACACTCACACTGAAAAACGGACAGGCCCAAGTGAGAGGCACGCTTGTGGACCCTGGCTTCTTACGTTGCGAAGTGCGCATAAAAGTAGATGGCACGATGTATCGTGGTCTTGCGACGGCTGGATATGCACCCGAAAACATCCGGCCTACGCAGCAACTGCCCGATGATTTTTGGGAATTTTGGAATAGCGCGAAAGCAGAAGCAGCGAAGATTCCCATGGATGCCAAGCTGACCCTGTTGCCCGAGCGCTGCACAGAAAAGGCAGACGTATATCAAGTGAATATCCAAAATTATGAAACGGGCAGCCGCCTCTATGGAATCCTCGCCAAACCGAAGGCACCCGGTAAATACCCTGCGGTCTTGCAGGTGCCTGGCGCAGGAATACGACCGTATTACGGTATTGTTGACTTGGCGGAAAAGGGGGTAATTACCCTGCAGATTGGTATCCACGGCATTCCGGTTACTTATGAAACGGGGTTGTATAACGACCTCCGGGCGGGAGCATTGAAAAATTACCAGTTTTTCAACCTGGACGATCGCGATGAATATTATTACAAACGGGTGTACCTGGGTTGCATACGTGCCGTGGATTACCTTTTTTCACTGGATCAGTTTGACGGCAACAACCTGGCGGTTTGGGGCGGCAGCCAAGGGGGGGCGCTGTCCATTGTTACGGCTGCGTTGGATAACCGGATAAAGTACCTTGTGTCGCTATATCCGGCCCTTTGCGATTTGACCGGCTACCTTCACGGCCGTGCGGGCGGCTGGCCGCATATGTTTAATGCATCCAACGCGCCGTTCATGGCCAAGGAAGAAAAAATTGAGACTTCCGCCTACTATGATGTTGTGAATTTTGCACGGTCGGTAGACGTACCGGGGTTTTATACGTGGGGGTATAACGATGAAACCTGCCCACCCACTTCATTCTACTCCGCTTACAATGTGATTTCCGCAACTAAAGAGCTCTACCTCGTGCAGGAAACCGGCCATTGGACATATCCCGAACAACAGACAAAGATTCGGGAATGGCTCCTATCCAAATTGGGGAAATAGGCATACAAATTACCAGACGCCCACAAATTCCCTGAAATTTTCACTGGAAACCACCGCCATCAAGGAAGAGAAAATCCTGATCTGCTAAAATGCCGTTGATTAAAGTAGTCTTGCCTACCTGCCGTGGGCCTATTACGACGATAGTTTTTCCCTTGAAGAGCCTACCTGTTATGGATTGTTCAATCGCCCGTTTTATCATGTCGATGCTTTCAATTCACCAAAAGCCAAAATATCCACTCGTTTTTTAGGGGCAATATTCTACAATATCCGGCGAAAATAGCACATTATCGGCTTGGCTATGGGCCTATCTTTGCCAAGGTACATCATTGAAGAAATAAAGGTGACTAATCAGGTTAAATCGGTAGTGGCGGTTTGGACGAGGGTGTTAACATGTAGCCTCTTAGTCGGTCTGTCTGCTTGCAGGCCTAACAAATACGTTCAGATGAATTTTAACGAAACCCAACTTACCTGTGCCGCGCAAGGGCACACCCTCCATAATACCCAGGTGTTCTCTAAGGACGGCCGGTGGGTGGTGTATGACACCCGGAATGACGATACCCGCATCGGCAGTACCGGCAGCATCGAAATGGTTAACATAAAGACCAAGGAAGTTCGCATACTCTATGAAACGGCGCACCAAACGGATGACGGACCCGGGGTCGGTGCTGCTACATTTTCGCCGATGCAAGACCGCGTGTTGTTCATCCACGGTATCCGCAATGCAGACGCATCCCGGCCCTACGGGATGACCCGACGCACGGGCGTTGCGGTGGATATCGGTTATCCCGGAAAGCCTATTTTCATGGATGCGCGGGACATCGCACCGCCATTTACGACAGGTGCACTGCGCGGAGGCACCCACGCCCACTCGTGGAGCAGTGATGGAAAATGGATTAGCTTTACCTACAACGACTATGTGATGGATCAGTTGGCCAAAATGGACACGACCGTTCGCGATTTGCGTACAGTGGGTATCATGGTGCCGTGCCGTGTGGATGTGGAAGAAGATGGTACACTGGAAAATAACGGCGGTACTTATTTTTCGGTCATCGTGACCGATGTGACCGAAGACCCGAAAGCGGGAAGCGACCAAATTGATAAAGCATTTGACGAATGCTGGATCGGCAGGAGCGGTTACCAGAAGCCGGATGGATCGTGGCAGCACAAAGCTATTGCCTTCCAAGGTAACGTGCGGAATGAAAAGGGGAAGATCGTCACCGAAGTTTTCGTAGTTGACCTACCCGCAGATCCTACGGAGGCAAGAGATGACCAACCGCTGGAGGGCACGTCCATTTCCCGACCCGGTATCCCCCGTGGCGTGTCGCAACGCCGGGTCACCTATACGGCCAACGGAGTGGAAGGGCCGAGGCATTGGCTGCGTACGACGCCCGATGGAAACCTCATCTGTTTTTTGGCCGAAGATAAGCGGGGCATTACCCAGCTTTTTGGCGTGTCGCCCAATGGCGGCGAAATTCGTCAGGTAACAAAAAACGATTTTCCGATATCGGGGCAATTCAATATTGATCCAATGGGGCGATGGGTGGTTTATCCGGGGGATAACAGTTTATTCATTACGGCATTGGGAACGGGCGATACCTATCGAATAACCGATCGATTTACGGATGAAGGGAAGCCCGTCGGTGCACCGAATTGGTCGCCGAACGGCAACGCCATCGTTTACAACCGATACGTGGGGCTAAATGATGAACGGTTTCTGCAAGTGTTTCTGTTGCAAAAGGTACATTAATGTTTGGGCGCAATTGCTTCGGTTTGATTTGTGCGTAATTTTTCGCAGCTTTGGCTTATGCGGAAAAAATTCATTTTTGGTGCTGTGTGGCTCGTTGCCCTCATCGGGTTAATAGGCATTTGGTGGCAACCGGTATGGTGGAGTTTCGTCGTTGTGGTTCCCCTTATTGTAATGGGTGTGCTGGATATGGTGCAGACTAAGCAGGCCATCCGACGTAACTTTCCCTTATTTGGACGGTTGCGGTATCTTTTTGAAAGCATACGCCCCGAAATACAGCAATATTTTGTGGAAAGTGATACCACGGGCCGGCCGTTCAGCCGGATGTTCCGGAGCGTGATTTATCAGCGTTCCAAGAAAGTGTTGGATACGACACCTTTTGGTACCCAACTGAATGTTTACGACAATAACTACGAGTGGTTGAGCCATAGCATCACAGCGGTCGACTATTTCAAGATTAACGAACATCCGCGTGTTACCGTGGGCGGACCTTACTGCGAAAAGCCTTATTCCAGCAGCGTCTTCAATATTTCGGCAATGAGTTACGGGTCGTTGAGCAAGAATGCCGTCATGGCGCTGAATGAAGGAGCGAAGATCGGCGGTTTCTATCACAATACGGGCGAAGGGGGGCTCACGGATTACCACCTGGAGGGTGGCGGCGATGTGGTATGGCAAATCGGTACCGGTTATTTTGGGTGCCGCCATCCCAACGGTAATTTCAATCCGGAAGCCTTTGCGGAAAAATCCGTGCACCCCAATGTTAAAATGATAGAGATCAAGTTGTCGCAGGGTGCAAAGCCGGGCCATGGTGGCATCCTGCCCGCGGTAAAGGTTACACCGGAAGTCGCCCGTATCCGTTTGGTTGAGGTAGGGAAGGAGGTCGATTCACCGCCTTTCCACCGGGCATTCTCGACACCGATTGGATTGTTGCAGTTTGTGAAACAGCTACGTAAGCTTTCGGGCGGGAAGCCGATCGGGTTCAAGTTATGTATCGGTCACCGCAGTGAGTTTGTAGCCATTTGCAAAGCGATGGTCGAAACGGGTATACAACCTGATTTTATTACGGTGGATGGAGGTGAAGGCGGAACGGGTGCCGCACCGTTGGAGTTCAGCAATTCGGTGGGCATGCCGCTACGGGATGCGTTGGCGTTTGTTTACGATAGCCTGACGGGTTTTGGACTAAAGCGGCATATCAAAATCATTGCCGCCGGAAAAATCGCAACCGGATTCGATCTGGTGAAGAATTTTGCCTTGGGTGCCGATATCTGTAACAGCGCGCGTGGGATGATGATGGCCCTTGGATGCATCCAGGCGTTGCAATGCCATGCCAATACGTGTCCAACCGGCGTGGCGACACAAAACCCCGCGCTGGTGAAGGGGTTGGATGTTGCCGATAAGCGTGTGCGCGTGGCCAATTTCCACCATGAAACGGTGAAGGCCGCGGGCGAACTGATGGGGGCAGCGGGAATCAAGCACCCCGACGATATCCACCGTGTATATATCCACCGGCGGGTATCGCCAAACAAAGTGGAAACATACCTCGATTCTTTCCCCTATATCCCCACGGGGAGCTTGATGCAGGCCCCTTACCCGAAATCATTTGAATTGTTGATGAAAATCAGTCGTGCCGACTCCTTCCAGCCGGATTTTTCGGGCATCGACTTCGTGGAGTACGCATGGGCAAAGAAGCCCATGACGGGCTAGGGAGGGGGCTAATAACCCACTCCCGAGCGCCGGGGTTGCCGAATGACCGGCCATTGGCCGGGCTGCCCGTCCCTACCCAATGGCATAACGCGCTTTTCGCGATCGACCAACGCGGGTTCCTCACTGGCCTTATAGGCAAGTGTGGCAATCAGGATGACGTTCGATTTCAGATCGTCGAAGATAAGCTTGTCGTACGTGTCGAGATTGGTATGCCAAGTAATCGTTCCATAACCCCAAGAGAGTGAACTCATCATGAATGCTGGGATGCCTGCGGCAGTGAACGAGGCGTGATCGGACCCGCCGCCACTGGGTGAACCGGGGAAGTCGGTTTCGATATCGCGGGTGATTTCCCTTGGTGCTGCCGCCATCCATCTACCCATAAAATCGTAAGCATGTAGGAAACCTGAACCGCTGAGGTTCGCGACCCGTCCAGTCCCGTTGTCCTGGTTGAAGACGGCCTGCGTATTTTGCACGATTTCTGGATGGTCCAATACGAATGCCCGCGATCCATTAAGCCCCTGTTCTTCACTTCCCCAATGCCCGATGAGAATGGTGCGTTTGGGGTTGGGGTAAACCTTTTTCAGGATGCGCGCCACTTCCATCATCGTAATCGTGCCCGTGCCATTATCCGTAGCACCCGATCCACCTTCCCACGAGTCGAAGTGGGCCGAAAGAATGACGTACTCGTCCGGCTTCTCGGTGCCTTTGATTTCGGCAATCGTATTAAAAGTAGGTACGGTGCCCAAATGTTTGGAGTCGGTCTCTACTTTAATGCGTGGTTTGTGCCCATTTTCCGCTAATCGATAAAGTACACCATAATCTTCCAGAGAGATGTCGAGCGATGGAATCTTGGTGGTACGGGCACCGAAGATCTTGTTGGAACCGAACTCGCGCGACCAATAACACTCAAGTATCCCCGCGGCGCCCGCTTCTTCCACTATGCGGGGCAGGGAACGGGCGGATACACCCGTTGCCGCTATTTTTTCTCGCCATCTTTCAGTCAGCGAATCGCGTTCGTTTTTCATTTTCTCCACAGATTCCGGTTTCCCGTATTCTTCCCAGTTGTAATCGGGGCGCCCCGTAGGCTGTAACATGGAGACCATCACGTATTTGCCCTTCACATGGGGTAGCCAAGCTTGGAATGCCAGCGAATCTTTCACGTCGGGAAGTGTGATGACTTCACCTTCGACCGCTTTTCCGCCAGTGGTGGGACTCCAAGCCAACTGGGTACCGGCCAAGGTCTTCACCCGGGGGTAGACCATGTCGATATGCGAGATGCCGCGGTCCCAGCCGCGCCATTCGCCGAACTCTTCATAGCGAGCGTCAATGCCCCAATCGGCATACTTGGCCACTGCCCAATCGTGCGCATTTTTCATCTGCGGCGTGCCTACCAACCGCGGTCCCACGACATCGAGCAATTCGTGCGCGAGTTGTTTCAATTGCGAATGTGCGCGTGCCTCGGTGACAATTTGCGCCACTACAGGTTCCAGTTGCTGTTCGGGCATCCGCCACTGCGCCTGCGCGGTGACGAGCGATGTGGTTAACCCCAAAACAAGTACAAAAGACAGCGGTCCGCCCAAGTGACGACACCTCCACGCATTGTTCATGTGTACCATATCAATTTGTCTTTATTGGTTAATAAATAATTGAATGAATAAAAATCATGAAAAAAGTTGAGAATATCACCTGTGTGGCAGAAATATTACCGTTGATGGGCGTATCAATTATATAGTTGCTCGTAATCATCAACGGTAGTGCCCCGCGAGAAGTAACGGATGTTGTAGGTTAAATTAACCATGAAATAACGTTCTAATACATTGGATTCGGCATCTTGTATGTATGTTTCGGTAATATTCCTGTAGATGTTGTTGTTTTGCCCGAAAAGATCATAGACATTGACACTGACCTCAGCCCGTTCATTTTTCAATAACTTCTTGCCGATAGCCATGTTCACCAAGAATGTAGTGTTATCGTATCCTTCCGACAGACCGCTGTTAAGTCGATGGTTGAGGTCGAGCCGGTAAATCAGTCCTTCCCATATAATCCACTTGTAATTAACATGCGTTGTTTGCGTAAAGTAGTTGTTGTCGAGCGCCGGGCGCAGTGAGTTTTGCACGTTGTTGAATGATGAACGTGTCCAGACGTTGAAGTCAATCTTATCGCTGATATTACTGCTCAGCGAGAGACCAGCGCTATACCGGGTGGAATTAACGACGCTTGTTTCACTGTTGACCATGCCCGGGCTGTGACTATGGCGGATGCTGCCATGCACATTGAAATTGGAGGGCAGGAAGCGGACAGGGAGGCCATAATGGAAATATGAGGCAATGTCCCAATAGCCGTTGAGGTTTACCGGTCGCGTAAGTTGTGCGCCCCGTTCGAGCATGATGCCGTTGGCCAGTTCGGTTGGTTCATCAGCAATGATGGTGTTGCTAACCACGCGGTTTGATGTCGTTGATGAATGGAGCATGGCAAAGAAACTCCGTTCCGTGTCGGGGTTATAACTGCGGTAACGTAGGCGGAAACGGTTACTGTAGGACTGGTCGAGGTCGGGATTCCCCGTCCGTAAATGCAACGGATTTGAATTGTCGATAACGCCTTGCAAATCACCGATTGAAGGTGCGTTGGTACGCGCATCATAATCGAATTCCAGATTTTTTGATTCGGTGAATTCGTAATCTAGCCTTACGGAAGGTAAAACGCTCCTGAACGTGCGCCGTAAGGCGAATGGCGTTGGGAATTCCTGGTCATTTTTCAATTGTGCATGCTGGAATTCGGTTTCCACCTGTACCCGGAGCTTCTCAAGGGCATATTGGTAGCCGATTTCAGCCTCTTGCCTAAGGTAATGGCTGTTGAACGTGTTGCTGAGCGTCGTATCGATACGTAGACGGCTGCCCATATCGTCTAAGTCGTATGTCAATTGATCGGAATCGTCGCGGCGGTTACTCACTTCATATTCAAGCTCTACCATGCCGTGTTTGCCTACTGGCTCCGTGTAAGCGGTGCTGGCTTCCCAGGAAAACCCTTTCCGCGAGCGGACGATATTCTGCCGGATGATTTCCGCGCGCTCATCGGGATCATAGAATATATTTTCCGCTTCGCGATTGGCGTCATCCTCATTTTTGTGATTGCCCGTTTCCAAACCCAGCCGAAGGCTGCGCCCCGCTTTCGCAAACCGCCTGCTATAATACAGCCGGCTGTTGAAATCAATATCGGAATTATCAGCTTGCCGGCGATTTTCGGTCTGGTTTATCGGGCCGGAATCGGCAAGGGTCTTTCCCGAAAAGAAACTGTGGGTTTCATCCATTTGGGCAGAGAAATCCGGTCGGAACAGGATGCGGTTATTGCTATCGATATTATATTCAAGCCGCATGTTGAAATGATGGTCCATATTGCGACGTGTATTTTCGCTCGTTTCGGTATAGTGTTGGCCGTCATCATCGGGAAGGACATATTCCCGGAACAAGGACGATTCTCCAAAATTCTTGTGGTGGTTGAATAGGTAACTGGCGTTGAGTTCCACTTTTTCGTCCCAGCTATCCGTATAATTCAAACCGATCCTATTGGTGTTGATGATCCCGTTTTGGGGGAGAATCGCACCTTGGTTATTGGGGTCGGCTGAGTAATCGACGGCATTGATGTTATTGGTCAGTCCGGTAACGGTCAGCCGCTGTTGTTCGTTAAATGCATTCACGCTTGCACCCACAATATATCGATCATTATCGCCGTAACCTGCCGATGTTTTGCCAAATAGCCCTTTTCGGCTGTTGGGCTTGGTAATGATGTTGATGGTTTTCAACCGCTCACCGTCGTCGAATCCGCTCAATTCGGCTTTATCACTCATTTTATCGAATACCTGCACATTTTGGATAATCTCTGCGGGCAGGTTTTGCAGGGCCGCTTTAACGTCCGTACCGAAAAATGGCTTGCCGTCTACAAGGATCTGTGCAACCGCTTCGCCCTGGGCTTGGAGGGTGCCGTCTTCGCCGTTCATTCCGGGCATTTTCTCGATGAGGTCTTGGGCCGTTGCATCTTTCATGGTCTGGAAAGCCGCGGCGTTGAATTGCGTGGTGTCGCCAAGCTGTTTGCCCACGGGGGGGCGCATGTTGATGGTTACCTCATCAAGAAGCCGCGCATCTTCCTTCAAATAAAGCGCACCGAGGTTGATGTTTTTAGTCATCGCCACCGATTCGTCGGTCGATGTATAGCCGAGGTACTGTAAGCGGAGCACATAATCGCCGGCTCCCACCTCTTTCAGGTCAAATGACCCGTCTGGGTGGGTCAATGTTTCGTGGACAACGATGGAGTCAGTGGCATTGATGAGTAAAACGGTTACATTTGGAAATGGTGTGTTGTCGCTGGTACTCCGTACGGTGCCTTTAAGGGTGTATTGTTGGGCAAAGATGGGTTGTGAGCAAAGAAATAGCAGCACTGCGTAGAGTAAGTGTTTCATTGAAGAATTCATGTTTTAGTATCTGTTTTTAAGTGCACAAATATCAGACCGTCCGCTGATTTATTGGCCCATGTCACGGGTTCGTTATAGTAGACGGTGGAGATACCCGCCGGTGTCACTAATCTGTCAGTATTTGGTGGCGGGTCGGAGGCACGTTCCCTGTCGTTACGGATAACGAAACCGTCAAGACAGCTTCATCGACGATAAAGAGCGGATTTAAGTAGATGAAACCTACCATGGCAGCGGCTTTCGCAAGGCGATGTGAATGGAGGTTCCATGAAGCCCTTAAAAGACATATTACTCACGAATGAAAAATACTCGTACATTTGTCATATGGAACAGCCAGTCGTTTTACAGCGTATAGATGTCGACCATATCAGGCAAGATTTCCCGATTCTTACCCGTACGGTAAATAATAAACCGTTGGTGTACTTGGATAACGGTGCTACCACGCAAAAGCCAAAGCAAGTCATCGATGCTATCATCGAATATTATACGCAGTTGAATAGCAATGTGCATCGGGGGGTACATCACCTCAGCCAATTGGCTACAGATGCGTTTGAAGTGACCAGAAGGAAACTTAAACCATTCATCGGGGCGGCGCGCGAACATGAGATCATCCTCACCAAAGGTACCACAGAGAGCATCAATTTGGTGGCGGCATGTTATGGTCGGGCATTTGTAGGGCCGGGCGACGAGATCGTCATCTCGGCAATGGAGCACCATTCCAATATTGTGCCCTGGCAGATGTGCTGCGAAGAACGGGGCGCTACGCTGAAGGTCATTCCGATCAATGATGCAGGTGAGTTGGATATGGATGCTTATCGGTCCCTATTGGGCAATCGGACCAAGATGGTTGCCGTTACCTATGTGTCAAATGCACTGGGTACCGTAAATCCGGTGAAGGAAATCATTGATTTGGCCCATGGGGTGGGAGCCCCGGTTTTGCTGGATGCTGCGCAGGCCATCCAACACCTTCCGATAGACGTGCAGGCATTGGACGTGGACTTCCTCGCATTTTCCGGCCATAAAATGTATGGCCCTACCGGCGTAGGTGTACTATACGGGAAGGAAAAATGGCTCGAAGCGATGCCACCTCATCAAGGTGGGGGCGAGATGATCAAAGAAGTAACCTTCGAAAAGACCACCTATAACGAGCTTCCGTTTAAGTATGAAGCAGGAACACCTAATATCGAGGCAGCTATTTGTTTGGCGCCCGCTATTGAGTATATCAATGCGGTCGGATTGGACCAGATTGCGCGGCATGAGCAGGAGTTACTGGAATACGCAACCCTGCGGCTGCTGGAAGTGCCTGGCCTGCGTATGATCGGTACAGCGCGGGAGAAGTCTAGCGTGCTTTCATTTCTATTGGATGGTACCCACCCCTACGACGTGGGTGTTATTTTGGATAAGCTTGGAATTGCCGTGCGCACTGGGCATCACTGTACGCAACCGCTGATGGATCGTTTTGGCATTCCCGGTACCGTTCGTGCATCGATAGCGATGTATAATACGAAGGCCGATATCGACGCCTTGGTAGCCGGCGTTGAACGAGCAGCGGCGATGTTGTTATAAATCGCAAGTCGTTAGTCCTATATCTCGAATCTCATATCTCAAATCTCAAAAAGTGACCATAGACGAAATACAAGATGAGCTGATTGCCGATTTTTCTTTTTTTGATGACTGGATGGCTAAATATGAATACATCATCCAATTGGGTAGGGAGCTTCCACTCATCGACGATCAATTTAAGCAGGATGCGTACCTCATCAAGGGGTGCCAATCAAAGGTATGGCTGCATGCCGATCACCAGGCGGGACAGGTCGTGTTTACGGCAGATAGCGACGCCATTATCACCAAGGGCCTGGTGGCGTTGATGGTGAAAGTGTTGTCGGGTCACACCGCGCGAGAGATTGTGGAAAGCGACCTTTATTTCATTGACCAAATCGGGTTGCAGGAGCACCTTTCGCCCACGCGTGCCAATGGATTGCTATCCATGGTGAAGCAAATGAAATTGTATGCAGCGGCCTTGAATGCTAACGTATGATTACGGTTAAAGATCAAGGATCAAAGAGTTAAGACTAGGCCTTCCTTGATCCTTATCCCATTTATCTTTGTTCAAATCAATCAAACTACTCAAACCATTTCAATACTTCATCTTTGGTAGGCATGGGTATTTCAAGCTTCATTTTCTTGCGCAATCCGCCCAAGTCATTGAATACTTTGTTGGGATTCGCCGATTGAAGTGCTTCGATCGTGGTCAGGCCCATTTTTTGAAGCACGGGAATCCACCCATCGGGTATTCCTTGCGCACGGTAATCCGCGTTGCTTGCTTGCTTAATGACTTTTTCAGGGCGCATCTGGGGAAAGAACAAAACGTCTTGGATACTTTGTTGGTTGGTTATCAGCATGGCCAAGCGGTCTATGCCGATACCGATCCCTGAGGTAGGAGGCATCCCATACTCTAATGCCCGGAGGAAATCATAGTCGATGAACATGGCTTCATCATCGCCACGTTCCATCAACTTGAGCTGTTCTTCAAACCGTGCCCGTTGATCGATGGGGTCATTCAGCTCGGTATAGGCATTGGCGAGCTCTTTGCCGTTGATCATCAATTCGAAACGCTCCACGAGTCCCGCTTTGCTGCGGTGCTTCTTGGTAAGCGGACTCATTTCTACGGGATAGTCGATGATGAAAGTAGGCTGAATATAGTGATGCTCGCACTTTTCACCGAAAATTTCGTCGATGAGCTTTCCTTTACCCATACTGGCGTCGGTTGGGATTCCTAATTGGGTGCATACATCGCGCAGGCCCACTTCATCCATTCCGTTGACGTCGAAACCAGTGTGTTCTTTGATGGCATCATAAATACTTACACGCGGATAAGGCGCAGTGAACGATATTTCTTTGTCGCCCACGGTCAGGGTGGCTGTTCCATTGGTAGCGATGGCGACCTGTTCAAACAGTTGTTCGGTAATTTCCATCATCCACAGGTAATCCTTGTAGGCTACATAAAATTCCAAGACGGTGAACTCGGGGTTGTGGGTGCGGTCCATTCCTTCGTTCCGGAAATTGCGGCTGAATTCATATACCCATTCGTAGCCACCCACGATAAGCCGCTTGAGGTAAAGTTCATTCGCGATACGTAAATACAAAGGGATATCCAACGCATTGTGATGGGTTACGAACGGCCTTGCTGCGGCCCCACCGGGAATGCTTTGCAGTACGGGCGTGTCGACTTCCAACGCTCCTCGCTCGTTGAGGAAGTCGCGGATGGCGGTTTTGATTTTAGACACCTTGACAAACGTCTCACGCACCTGCGGGTTCACCACCAGGTCGACATACCGTTGTCGATACCGGAACTCGGGATCGGTGACGGCATCGAAGGTCTTACCATCGGCAGATTTTACCACCGGCAGGGGTTTCAATGATTTTGCTAACAAGGTCAATTCATTCACATGGATGGAGATTTCACCCGAATTGGTGGTAAAGACAAAACCCTTGATTCCGATATAGTCGCCGATATCGAGTAACTTTTTGAAAACGGTGTTATACAGCGTTTTATCTTCACCCGGACATAGGTCATCGCGTTTCAGGTACGCTTGAACCCGCCCAGAAGCATCCTGCAACTCGATAAACGAAGCATTGCCCATCACGCGTCGGCCCATCATCCTGCCGGCGATGCTTACGTTTTTGTAATTGAGTTTATCACGCTCGTAATTCGTTAAGATGTCTTTGGCTGTGGCATTGATGTCAAAGGCTTCGGCAGGGTAGGGGTTTATCCCCAGTGCTTCCAATTTGGCGAGCGCATCCCGGCGCTGTATTTCCTGTTCAGATAGTACGGTGTTCATCCAATATGAATTATGCGGCAAACTTAGATAAATTGTTTTTATGTGCAAAATAGTAGGAGTCAGTCGTGGTCTTTTGGCTTAAGCATCCAAATAGGAAACAAGGAATAAAAACTGGTAATTGATGTAGCGTTTGTCGAAGGCGTTTCGTTTAGCGGGTAGACAACGTGATATGAGTGTATTATATGGTTAGATTTTCATAAAACGGGCTGCATTCCGACGTAATTGGATGTATATTTGCAATATAAATTCAAAGAACTGATCAATAGAAGTGTAGCCGCGTAGTGAGTTTTAAGATCCGATACTTAAAGGGGGAGCATGCGTTGTCGTTGGAAAGCGCGGTGCGACGCTGTGCCCAAAAGGGAGACGAGCGAAGCAAGGAATATATATATAAGCAGTGCTATGGTTATGTACGGGCCATTACGATGCGATATGTAAAGAACGAATATGACGCTGAGGAGCTGACGAACGAGAGCTTCATGCGGGCATTCGGGAAGATGGTTACGTTTAGCAATAACGATACGGGTGAGCGCTTTGAGAAATCATTCCGTGCCTGGCTGGCTCGGATAGCAGTAAATATATCCATTGATTTTTTACGGGCACAGAAGCAATTCGTCGCGTTAGACCATATCAGTGAGGGGGAGTTTGAGCAACAACGTGTTGAGGTAACGGGAGATTTGCATGTACAGGATATCATGAAACTTCTTCTCCAGCTACCGGAGATACAGCGGACGATATTTAACTTATACGAGGTTGAAGGATATTCGCATGAAGAGGTAGCCACATTGTTGGGGATACCGGAAAGTACATCACGGACTTACCTCACCCGTGCAAAGAAGAAGCTTAGGGAATTGTATTTGGCATCAATAGATATTACGGCGCGATATTAACAATATGGAAGATGAGTGAGCGTGAAGAGCATAACGAATTAATCCACCGGCTAGCGGAACGTCTCCGTAACCACTCCGAACCGTACAGGCAGGGTGCTTGGGAGCGGTTTGCGGCGGCCTATGTTAAGCGTCGGCGGAGACTATGGCCCTATACAAGTGCGGCGGCCGTATTACTAGCTGCAGTTGGATGGTATTGGTCTACACGTTACGTGGGCGAAAGGCCCCGGTCGCTTCAACTTTCAAATCAAGAAGTCGTTACCCAGCCAAGTGATTCTGTTTTGCAGGAGGGACCACTATTGGGACGCGTGCGTGCGGAAGTAACAAAGGATGGTCCGGTAGTGTCGCCAGTGCGTACTGCTGCTACCGAAAGCCATCCTCGCCGTGATGCCGTACAATTGGCTGACCTTCCGGTTGCCGTAAGGAAGGAAGCGGCGGTGAGTGGGTCGGGGGTCGATCATCGTGAGGGCGGTCATACGGAAGCAGATGGGCCAGCGGTCTTGGTCGCCACGACAGTAGATACCGCAACGGTGGCCGAGTCGGAACCACATCGGTTGGCGGCAGCGATTGAGGAGAAAGTTTCAGATGCTCGTGCCGAGCCGAACCGCGGGGCGTTTCCGGAATCGGGTAATGAGATGGAGAAATGGGATTTCGGCCTGATGGTATCACCATCACTCACCAGTGAGGCCGTTAATATCGGTGGCGGTTTTGCAATCGCTTATCGGATTTCTGATAAGTTTTCAATCGGTTCAGGGATATCGGTCGCCCAATTGGGGATTGGTGAAAATCCCGACCGTCCATCGCACCCCGAAGTTGCGTTCGATAGTCCGTCGCCGAACGACTATTTCAACGGGCAGTCCGGTTTGGCCGTTAATTACAAGAAGGAGGTGTCGATAACGAGCAGTGTGGTAACGTTGGATATACCGCTGGATTTGCGGTATGAGGTGGCGCATGGTTTCTACACGTCGGTTGGCGTGTCGTACGTGGCGGTTCTCGACGAGCGACGTACGGGGCATTATATCGATCGCCTTAACAAAAATACGTTCGCCAATGGCCGCCTATCAACGGCGGATCGGTTGGCTTCGACCGAGTTTGTCTATTCTTCCGAAGAAATTGCCGATAAGCCCCTGCAAGGAAACGGCTATGCCGGTTTCATGAATTTTTCCATTGGCAAGAAACTGCCCATTTCGAGTAAACTCTTCCTGTCTGTAGAGCCTTATTTTAAACTTCCCATCGGGCGGCTGTCTAACGAGGAAATGAACTTTACCAACGGCGGGATACGTATCGTGACAGGCTTTTGATCCGCTTTGCAGCCGATGTGTTTCTTCTTGTGTTTTTTGCTTTGTTGACGGGCGCTCGATGTAAATCGTAGTTGCCCTATGTGGCCGTATTATTTACATATCGGTTTCATTTTGTTTAGTTAATCGAATCGCCTATATTTGATTTGGTCGCCTCGGTTAGTGCAATTATACGACCGAGCCGGATGCCTAATTGTCTACCTTTATATTTATTGGATTGGTAAGGCACGCTTTGGAAGGCGGGTCGGTGTTTTAGTATAGGATTCATGCTCCTACAATGATGTAAGGGCCTGGAATTGCAAAAGCAAAAGATGGCGAAGCGCAACGATTTGTTTGTTATCCTTGGGGTTTTTTTGTTGATCATTCAACATGTTTCTACTTCCGCAGCCCAAGCTCAAGGCATTGAATCGACCCATGGGGTGGATACAGCCGTTATCAATGGTCTTTATAAGGACGCGTTTTCGTCTATCGAGGAAAACTTGAAAAAATCGGACGACCTTATTAATAAAGCGTGGAAAATGTCTATTGACATTGGTTATGATAAAGGTATTGCTGACGGATACTATTACACGGGCACGGTGTATATGCGAAAAGGGGTGTGGGACGTTGCTGGGCGGTATTTTGAAAAGGCGGTTTCCCTTTACACACAGGGGCAGTTTCTGGACAATCTCCCCGATTGCCATCTGCGACTGGGACGGATCTACGTGCATGATGGCAGGTATTACATGGGCTTGCAGAATTTCCTTAGCGGCCTACGTGTGGCAACCGATAAAGGCCACGATATCGACCGGATCAAATTGAGCGTGGAGCTGGCCAACTACCATAACACGGTATCGAAAGACTACGGGGAAGCCATCATCGTTCTCGACGATGCAGTGAAATTGGTGAGTGAATCGGGCTACCGGGACGCGCTGGGATCAATCTATCTGCAGTATGGTATCAGTTATTTGGAACAACGGGATTATAACGAGGCATTGCGCTATATTGCGTTGGCCCGGCAGGAGTTTGACCTGGGGGTATCCGCGGAGCCGTTGCTACGTGTGCTGCTGATCGAAGGCGATGTGTACGCTGCCCAGCATGATGAACGACGTTTGGCGACGGTGCTGGATGAAGCTGCTTCGCTTGCTGATACCGTAAGCCACGGGGGATTATCGATTCATTACGAGCTCCTGTATGCCACGGAGCTTTATTTTTTAGCGGATTATGAGGCGGCGTTGGCGATATGTGAAAAATTATTGTCGTCGCTAAACCAAGCAGATAGGCAAGCGGCGCGGCATCGTGTCCAGGCACTTCACGTGAAGTTAATTTACGCTATGGGCGATAGTAGACTTGCGGATAGCTTGTTTGATGCGTATGAATATGAGAAAGATAGCCTCTATACCGCCCATTATATCAGGCAGGGTAGGGAGATGAGTGAAAATTACAAACTGGATAAATTTGAACGGCAGATAAAAGAACAAGAGTTGCTATTGTCCAACACACGCTACCAACGGTACGGATTGATTATTGGTATTGCCGTGTTACTGACGATACTGGTTATCCTTTATTTCCATTTCCGGGAAAAAGATAAACAGGCCCATCGCGTGGCGATAAAGAATACGGAAATATCCGTCCAGAATGAGGTGCTGAAACAGGCCAACAAACAGAATGAGTTGCTCCTACGCGAGATACATCACCGCGTGAAAAACAATCTCCAAATCATCAATAGCCTCCTCAGCCTACAGTCGCGGAAAACGGCCAACCCCGACGTGATTTCGATGATGCGCGAAAGCAGCAGCCGGATCCATTCCATCGCGCTGATTCATAATAAACTATATGAGCAGCAAAGCATCAACCGACTGGATATACAAGATTATATCGAGCAATTGGGAGCACACTTGCTAAGCATTTACAACGATCACCAAAGGGCCGTCCGATTTGAAGTGAGCGCCCATGATGTGTTGTTGGATATTGACACCGCAATCCCTGTTGGGTTGATCTTGACGGAGTTGATAACCAACTCGTTAAAGTATGCGTTTACAGGGAGGAAGCATGGTCTTATCCATGTGGAGATACGATCGGAAGGGCAGTGGGAATATGAACTTCTTTTTAAAGATGATGGAATCGGCATTCCGGAGACAAAGCGTCAAAGGACAAATGAGACGCTGGGGTTCCGATTGATCCATTCTTTAACGAGCCAACTTGCGGGTGTCATCGACTATACGTTTGACGAATGCTCGACGTACCGCATCCGCTTTAAGGGGCAAGCTTGACCATTTAATGATTATATCGATAAATTCATCCTCATTTTATCTCCGATTAACCTAATATTCTTATTTTTAAGGAATTTAAATTTTTATCGTCAATTTCTTTCCATGAAGCGTAGAGATTTTTTCAAGAACACCGCTATTGCCGCTGCCGGTGCAACGGTATTGTCACCTTTTCAGGCTGTTGCAACACGGTTCCGTGAAGGAACGGCGGATGGTTTGTTAACAGCGGGTAGGGCCAAGAACATCATTTTTATGGTTAGCGATGGCATGAGTGTAGGTACATTGAGTATGGCTAATATGCTAAGTGAGCGGCGTGACGGCAAATTGTGTGCCTGGATGTCGTTGTATCGGCAAGGGCTGGTAAACCGGGCGTTGATGGATACGGCTTCTGCGAATAGCCTGGTTACGGACTCATCTGCGGCAAGTTCTTCTTGGGGTGGTGGTGTACGGGTAAATAACGGCTCGCTAAATGTAGCCCCGGATGGAAGTAAACCGGTTCCGATTCTCCAAAAATTTAAAGCCGCAGGCAAAGCCGTGGGGTGTGTGACCACCGTACCCATTACACACGCGACACCTGCTGGCTTCTGCGTGAATAGTGACAGCCGTTCCGACCAACCCGGCATCGCCGAACAGTACCTGAAGTTGGGTTTTGACGTGATGATGGGTGCGGGTACGGAATTTTTCAGTGCTGACAAGCGGAAGGACAAGCAAGATTTGTTTGCGAAGTTTGCAGCCAATGGCTATCAGGTTGCCCAGACACGCGATGAAATGCTGGCCATCGACGCTGCAGCGGTGTCGACACCTGTCTTAGGGGTGTTTCATCAAGATGGTCTACCTTATGCATTGGACCGGGAACACGATACCACGCTTAAGCAAACGACACCTTCCCTGGCGGAGATGGTAGGGACAGCTATTCGGCGGTTAAACAAGGGCAAAAGAGGTTTCGTTTTACAGGTTGAAGGCGGAAAGGTAGACTGGGCGGCTCATGCCAACGATGTGGGTGGCTTGCTTTATGACCAATTGGCATTCGATGAAGCGTTGGCCACCGCACTCGCTTTCGCGGAAGCAGATGGCGATACCCTGGTTATTGTAACAACCGACCACGGGAATGCTAATCCGGGGTTATTCGGTTCCACGAAAAATTTTGAACGGGTGATTGATTTCAAGCATACCAACGATTGGGTATTGCAGGGGATTGACAGGGACTTTACAGCGAATCAGGTCCGCGAACGCATTGAACATGCACAGGGTTACGCCATCAATGCGGATGAAGCCATTCGGTTACTGTCCCATTACGTTACCGACCGGAATGAAGAGGGGTTGTACAATCCATATAAATTGCCATTTGCCGAGTTTGCCGATATCCAACGAAGGTATACTTCGGTAGGGTGGGGCAGCACCGGCCATTCGGGCGACCATGTAGAGGTAGCTGCTTATGGCCCCGGGAGCGACCTGCTCAAGCCGTTCGTACGGAATACCGATATGCATTACCTAATGCTCGAAGCGGCAGGGGTGCCGGCTATATGATTTCGTCGATACGTACCCAATCCATGCCGGCGGCGATGGCGCCTTGGACTCCTGGGTTTCCATCTTCGAAAACGAGGCATTCTTGCGGGGCCACCCCCAGTTGTTTTGCAGCACTTAAGAACGGGTCCGCGTAGGGTTTGCCCCGATCGGTGTCATCGGCACAGACGAGTACCTCGATGTCATTAATCAGGCCAATAACCGTTAATGTACGGGTCACGGTTTTTCGGCTACCGCCGGAAACCACGCCGATATGTACCTTACCGATGTGGTTTTTCAGGTGCCGGACAACAAAGTCCACCGGAAGTGTCTGTTCGATGAAGTCTTCGAAAAAGATGGTCGATTTCATCGTGGCGAACTCATTAGGCGGTACATTTGTTTTGTATCGTCTGTTTATCTCCTGTGCAATCAACGGTGTGGGCCAGCCGGCTAGCTCATCAATGATGGCGGTATCGAGTGCGATGCCAAATTTCGCGGCCGCCTTATGGTATGCCGCGCGATGTGCGTGCATATTGTCTGCAAGCGTGCCATCGCAATCGTATAAGAATGCTTTGTAATTTTTTTTCCGCCCGATTTGGGTAAGCCGGTCCAGTTTTTCGTGTATAGGGGTTGCTGTTGTCATTGCTCGGTCTTCCTCCTCCTTTTTTTCTCCCTGTTAATAAGCGACAGTTCGCGGCCCGTTTGCCCCGCTACCGAAGTATTTTCCTGTGCCCGCCGAAAGAGGTAGGGCATTACGGCTTTTACCGGTCCATAAGGCATGTACTTCGCCACGTGATAACCCGCAGTTGCGAGATTGAAGCTCAGGTTGTCGCTCATACCCAACAGTTGGGCAAAGTGGACATGGGGATGGTCATGCGGGAGTTGCCGACGGTTCATTTCGTCGACCAGTAGTTTGCTGCTGATTTCGTTGTGCGTGCCTGCCATAAACCCTATTCGGTCAATGTGGTCGAGACAAAATTGGATGGCGCGGTTGTAGTCGCGGTCCGTTGCTTCCTTGTTGGGCTGGATAGGGGAAGGGTATCCATTTTCCCGGGCACGTCCGCGTTCAATCTCCATATACGCGCCGCGTACTAGCTTGGCCCCGAGGAAAAATCCGTCGGTCTCCGCTAGGTAATAGTCAGCCTGTAAGGAGGCCAGCTTGTCATGGCGATAAAGCTGGTACGTGTTGTAAACAATAGGGGTTTCACGGTTAAACCGTTGCATCATCTCGCGGGCGAGGTCATCGATGACATCCTGAATCCATGAATGTTCGGCATCGACCAACACTTTGACGCCCTTGTCGTAACACGTTTGGCAAATCCGTTCGAACCGTTGCCGGATACGTTCATATTCCAGCTTTTCGTTGGCACTGAGCGGCTCTTTGGCATTGATTTTCTCAAACAATTCAAAGCGACCAAGCCCGGTGGGTTTGAAAACCGAAAATGATATGTGCGGATTGGTGGTCGCGTAGGCGACAGTATGCAGGATCTCCTTACAGGTCTCATCAAATGCTTTTTCGGTATCTTCACCCTCGACGGAGTAATCGAGGATTGTTTCAACCTGTTGGTCAGCCAATCGATCAATGGCGGGTATACACCCATTGATGGTCTCGCCACCGCAGAAATGGCTGAAAATGGTTGAGCGTATCATGCCTTGAATGGGCAGACCCACGTTCAGTGCGAAATTGGTAATGGGGCGGCCCACTCGCGTCAGGAAATTGCTGCTCAACAGTTTGAATAGCCAGTACGCTTTGTTTAGGTCACCATCGCTTTTACCCCGAAAAGCGATTTCTGTGTTTTCGAACGAAAGTTCGCACAGTTGTTGCGTTTTGTGAGACATTATGTGTGCAAATAATGGTGCGAAAATACATATAGTTGTTGTGCTTTACAAACTTGTTTGGTGGGAGAATGCGCATGGCGCCTTGAT
This sequence comes from Parapedobacter sp., assembly GCF_053550995.1. Taxonomy (NCBI): domain Bacteria; kingdom Pseudomonadati; phylum Bacteroidota; class Sphingobacteriia; order Sphingobacteriales; family Sphingobacteriaceae; genus Parapedobacter; species Parapedobacter sp. The sequence continues at coordinate 43,650 of NZ_JBMQOC010000124.1, read as the reverse complement.
ATTTATTGTATAGCAAATAATTTTTTTTGTGTACCTTTGCCCATTCAACGCATACAATGAGTGACGCTATTAAACACGAGTGTGGTATCGCACTAGTTCGCCTGCTAAAGCCCCTTTCATATTATCAGGAAAAATACGGTACGGCCTTATATGGTATCAATAAGTTGTACCTTTTGATGGAGAAACAGCACAACCGCGGGCAGGATGGCGCGGGGATTGCCACCATTAAACTCGATGTAAAGCCCGGTAGCCGTTACATTAGCCGTTATCGCTCGATGGCGTCCAATGCCGTGGCCGATATTTTCGAGTATGTACAACGGAAGTTCGCTGCTGTGCAACGTGCATACCCCGATCGATATGTCGATAGTCAATGGTTGAAGGAAAACGTAAGTTTTACCGGTGAGGTGCTGATGGGGCATCTACGATATGGTACCCACGGCAAGAATAGCATCGAAAGCTGCCATCCCTTTTTACGTCAGAATAACTGGATGACGCGGAACCTCGTCCTCGCTGGTAATTTCAATATGACCAACGTGGACGAATTGCTCGAGCAACTGTATGAATTGGGACAACATCCCAAGGAAAAAGCGGATACCGTGACGGTGCTTGAAAAAATCGGCCATTTTCTGGATTCCGAAAACCAAGAGCAATTCGATAAGTTTAAAAAACAAGGGTATAGCAATATTGAGATCAGCAACCTGATTGCAGAACACCTCGATATTGCCCGTATTTTACGAAAGTCTGCAAAAACTTGGGATGGTGGTTACACCATTGCAGGAATCGTAGGACACGGTGACGCCTTCGTGATGCGTGACCCTGCCGGGATTCGGCCCGCGTACTACTATGTCAATGATGAAGTGCTGGTGGTAACTTCTGAAAGGCCGGCCATACAGACCGCTTTCAATGTAAAGTTCGAGGAGATCAACGAGGTGAAACCAGGGTATGCCCTCATCGTTAAAAAAGATGGCTCCATAACGGAAGAGATGTTCCGGGAACCAGTGGAAAAGAAATCCTGCTCATTTGAACGGATTTATTTCTCGCGGGGCAGCGACGCGGCGATTTACCAGGAGCGCAAACACCTCGGCCGGCTGCTCTGCCCTCAAATATTGACGGCGATCAACTTAGACATCAAGAATACCGTATTCTCCTATATCCCAAATACGGCTGAAGTGTCTTTTTATGGCATGGAGGAAGGCATAAACGAATATGTACGCACCTTGCAGAAAGAAACCCTGCTCAATCGCGCTGATAAAATTTCGGATGCCGAATTGGATGAAATGTTGAGTATTTCACCGCGGTTTGAAAAACTCAATATCAAGGATGCGAAGCTCCGTACATTCATTACGCAAGATGCGGATCGGCAAGATATGGTACAGCATGTGTACGATACAACCTATGGCATCGTGAAGGACGGTGAAGACACCATTGTTGCCATGGATGATTCCATTGTACGGGGGACGACGCTTAAGCAGAGTATTTTGACCATCCTCGATCGCTTGAATCCGAAGAAGATCATCATTGTTTCATCGGCACCGCAAATCCGGTACCCCGATTGTTACGGTATCGATATGTCTAGGATGGGTGAATTCGTGGCTTTTGAGGCCGCGGTCTCACTATTGTACAAACGTGGCATAGGACATATTGTTGAGGAGGTGTACCAGCAATGCTTGGCGTCGTTGGAATTGCCGAAGGAAGATGTACAGAATTATGTTAAGGCCATTTATGCGCCATTTACGGATCAAGAAATTTCTGCTGAAATCGCCGGTATTATCCGGGGTACCCATATCAATGCCGAGGTAGAGGTTATTTACCAAACGCTGGAAAACTTGCACATTGCTTGCCCCGATCACAAAGGCGACTGGTATTTTTCGGGTAATTACCCCACTCCTGGTGGGAACCGCGTGGTCAATCGCGCTTACATGAATTGGGTGGAAGGGAAAAACGTGCGGGCTTATTTCAGTGCGTAAGGCCCAATAGGTCTCTCACCTGCCGTTCGTCAGTTTTCATTTGCCGGATCATGTCTTCCATGTTTTCGAACCATTGGTCGTGGCGTACGAAATGGAGGAACTTAACCCGCAAGATTTCGCCATAGATATCTTCATGGAAATCAAGTAGGTGCACTTCGATACTCCTGCTTACACCGTCTACCGTAGGGCGCGTACCGATGTAACCCATGCCATACGTGATACGTTCGGGCAGGTGGGGAACATAAGGGCCCGTCTTGATTTCTATGGGCTCGATAATAGAGGTTTCCACGGCATATATGCCATAGGCTGGGATAAGTTTATGGCTTTCCCGTACCTGTAAATTGGCTGTGGGGTAGCCGATACGGCGACCTAACTGATCGCCACGGATGACCTTACCGGTAAGTTGAAACGGATATCCTAAGTAAATATTTGCCGTATCTATATCGCCTTTGATGAGCGCTTCACGAATTTTCGTCGACGACACAGCCACATCATTGATGTCTTGTTCGGGGATTTGTTCCACGGCATATCCATAGATGTCGGCATACGCTACCAGGTCTTTGAGGGAGCCTTTGCGGTCTTTTCCGAAACGGTGGTCGTAACCGATAATGATTTTTTTTGTGCCTATTTTGCCCACAAGCACCTCACGGATATATTCTTCGGGGGAAAGGTTGGAAAAATCACGTGTAAAGGGCGTGATAATGAGATGGTCTATTCCCGCATCGGCCAACCGCTTTACCTTTTCATCGATATCGCTGATGATCCGTAAGCTGTCATCTTCGGGATGCAGGATAAGGCGGGGATGGGGGAAGAAGGTGAGTAACACCGTTTCGCCCTTGCTCACCCTGGCCGATTCCCTCAGGGTGCTTAAGATCTTCTGATGGCCCACATGTACCCCGTCAAAGGTGCCGATGGTTACCACCGCATTGTCTAGCGGAATGAAGTCCTCAAGGTTTCTGTATATTTTCATTCGAAAATAATTTGCTTGTTATGGCCTCGTGGAACCTGCATTTCCATCACCTTTTGCCTAAGGCGACGGCATGGGAGGTTTCATCTGACGCTGCAAAATTAACGCCCTTTATACGTTTAACCAAATCGGGTAGCTGCCACGCATCAGTTACTTGGAAATCACCGATTTTAGTCCGTCGCAGTTGGCTTAGGTAAGCACCGTTGTTCAATGCCATGCCAAAATCGTGTGCTAATGAACGGATATAAGTGCCCTTGCTGCATACGACACGAAATTCGACGTGTGGCATATCAATGTTTGTGATTTCAAATTCACTGATCTGTACCTTACGCGGTTTCACCGCAACAGTCTCTCCCCGGCGGGCTTTTTCATAAACGCGTTCACCGCCGATTTTTATGGCCGAGTGGGCTGGCGGTACCTGTTCGATTTCACCGAGAAACAATTTGGCGGTGTCGACAATGCGTTCCTCGGTAATTCCTGCCAGATCGAACCGTTGGTCTATTTCCCGCTCCAAATCGTAAGAAGGAGTGGTTGCCCCCAACGTAAGGGTTCCGATATAGGTTTTTTCTTGCGCCTGGAATTCATCGATTCGTTTCGTGAACTTGCCCGTGCAGATTACCAGTAATCCTGTAGCCAACGGGTCCAGTGTCCCTGCATGCCCAACTTTGACCTTGAGCGGCTTGATGGCATTCCGGATTTTGTGCACCACGTCGAAGCTGGTCCACCGCAGTGGCTTGTCTACCAATAGCACTTCGCCCTCGGTAAAATTGAACGGTTGTTTTGGAGTGTGCGTCATTATAAGATTTGTAGGCTTTGCCCACTGAGCAGCATCGCCAAGATAATTCCACCCACGATAATTCGGTACCACCCGAATGCTTTAAAGCCATATTTGGATACGACACCGATGAACGATTTGATAGCAATGATGGCGACGATAAAACCAATGACGTTGCCCAGGATGAGTTGGTTGATTTCTGCACCGCTCAACCCATTCCCCTCGCGGAAGTGGTCGATCAGCTTGAGTACGGTAGCTCCGAACATCATGGGGACAGCCAAGAAGAAGGAGAATTCGGCAGCTGCTTTACGGGTGAGGCTCTGCGTCATGCCACCGACGATGGTGCTGGCCGAACGCGATGTGCCCGGTATGAGCGCCAAGCATTGGAAAAAACCAATCTTCACTGCTTGGGCGTAACTGATTTCGTCTGAATCGTCTATATGGGGTTTGTTGAACCATTTGTCTACAAATAGTAAGACGACGCCACCAACGACAAGCATGATACCTACAACCATTGGGCTTTCCAGTAATCCATCGATGGTATCGCTGAACAGGTAGCCTAAAATCGAGGCGGGAATGGCTGCCACAACCAACTTGTAGTAAAAATCCAACGAGCGGAAAAAGCGACGGTAATACAATACCAACACCGACAGGATGGTGCCCAATTGGACCGCGATCGTAAACAGTTTTACAAACGGGGTAGGGGATACACCCATCAACGCAGTTGCAATAATCATGTGGCCGGTCGATGATACCGGCAGGAATTCCGTGAGGCCCTCAATGATGGCCAACACAATCACTTCAAACAAGGTCATTGACTGTCCCGGTGGTTTTTAGGTTTTATTAAAATGGCTACCACACCCAAAGCAAAACCAATGACAACCACCAGCGGTGCCAATGTGATTTTGGTGAAACTATAGATGTTTTCCGTTCCGGTCATCAGGATAAAGCCAAAAGCGACAACCGCAATGCTAGCCAAAAATAGCTGGTAATTCCGTTTGCCGAATACAAAGGATGCTTTTTGGGGTTGTGTGGATTTTTTAAAAGACGACATACGCTGTGATTATCTGTATAATTCGTTGGATTTCAACCGTAGGTATTTGCTGACAGCAAAATAGGTGCTCAGCCCCGATATAAGGATGCCGAGGGCGGCCACGACCACAAATATGATGATAAATTCAAACCAGTTACGGAGGAATACCAATTCGGGGATTTCCCGTTGCCCGAGATGAAGGGCAAGGAGCAGCAACAGAATGGCTATCAGTGCCCCCAACAGGCCATGCAGGATGCCATATCCTAAAAACGGCCGCCTGATGAAGCCTTTGGTGGCCCCTACCATCTGCATGCTTTTGATCAGGAAACGCTGTGAATAAATCGCTAGGCGAATGGTGTTATTTATCAGGGCCACAGCAATCACCAAGAGCAATGCGGTAAATGCCAGGATGACGATGCCAATAGTGCGGATATTCTTATTGACCATGTCGATCAGTGATTCCTGATAAACCACTTCCTTGACCATTTCTTTGGCCGATACTTTTTTAATGAATGTCTCAATACTGTCCGTATTCGCATATTCGGCCTTTAGATAGACGTCAATGGATGACAATAATGGGTTGTGGCCCAGGAATTCGACAAAATCTTCACCCAATTCCTTTGAGAGGTTTTCTGCCGCCAGTTCTTTACTGATATATTCCGAACGTAAAACGTATTTGTCGGACTCGAGCTCTTTTTGGTAAGCAAGTACATTTCCCTCGCTCACCCCCTCGTTCATAATGATGTTGAGTACGATATTTTCCTTAACGTAGTTGGAAAGGTTTTTTGCATGCACGAGCAATAAACCCAACATACCTGTCATCAACAATACCAATGCGATACTGATTACCGTGGATATGTAAACGGATTTTGTTTTTTTTGAGGATGTACTTACTTCATACGCTTCCATCTTCACTTCTATTTGGAGGCGAAAATACTGATAAGATATGAGATATTGGCCATGGGATTGAGATTTTTTGTATTTTCGCGGTTCTTATTTAAATTCCGAAATCAATGGATTATCATCATCGTGCGATTGAGAAAAAATGGCAGCGGTTCTGGGCGGACAACCACACATTCCGTGTAGATAATACGTCTGAAAAGCCGAAATATTATGTGTTGGACATGTTTCCTTATCCTTCTGGTGCCGGCTTGCATGTAGGCCATCCATTGGGATATATCGCCTCAGATATCTTTGCACGTTATAAGCGGTTGAAGGGATATAACGTATTGCATCCGATGGGGTACGATTCGTTCGGACTTCCTGCAGAACAATATGCCATCCAGACCGGCCAACACCCTGCCGTCACGACGGCGGCCAACATAAAACGCTATCGGGAGCAGCTAGATAACATTGGGTTTTCGTTTGATTGGAGCCGGGAGGTACGCACCAGTGATCCGTCTTATTACCGATGGACCCAGTGGATATTCACCCAACTTTTCAATGCATGGTATAATAAGTTGGCCGATCGAGCCGAGCCGATCGACCGATTGATCGCCCAATTCGAAAAACATGGGTCTGAAGGGGTGAATGCGGTTTGCGATGGAGATGCCCGCTCGTTTGCCGCCGACGAGTGGAAGGCCTACACACCGGAAGAGCGGCAGCGCGAACTGCTGAAATACCGATTGGCTTACCTGCGCGAGAGTACCGTGAATTGGTGCGCGGCATTGGGTACCGTGTTGGCCAACGATGAGGTCGTCAACGGTGTTTCCGAACGGGGTGGCTATCCGGTGGAACAGAAGAAAATGATGCAGTGGAGTATGCGGATTACGGCCTATGCCGATCGTCTGCTGGCGGGATTGGAAACCATCGACTGGCCCGAGCCCTTGGTAGAGATGCAGCGCAACTGGATAGGCAAAAGCGTGGGCGCGAATGTGCGGTTTGCTGTTCCCGCATTAGGTGGAAATCGAGCCATCGAAGTGTTTACCACCCGGGTAGACACTATTTATGGGGTGAATGCATTGGTACTTGCCCCCGAGCATGAATGGGTCGGCCAACTGACCACGGAGGAGTACCGCACTGACGTCAGTAATTATGTCGCACAGACGAAAAAGAAATCTGAGCTTGATCGGATGGCCGACGCCCGTTCGGTATCGGGCGCATTCACAGGTAGCCATGCCGTGCACCCACTTACCGGTGAGGAAGTGCCGATATGGATTGCCGATTATGTATTGGCGGGCTATGGTACCGGGGCCGTGATGGCGGTGCCATCGGGCGATCAGCGTGATTATTTGTTTTCCACCCATTTCGGTTTGCCCATCATTCCGATTTCAGACGCACAGCAGCTGGATGGCCAGGCAGACCCTACGAGGGAGGGCCGGTACATCAATTCGGGCATGATCAATGGCATGACTTACCGCGAGGCCGTGGATGTACTGATTGCGGAACTCGCATCCACTGGTGCGGGTGAGGCTACGGTGACCTATAGGATGCGCGATGCGGTGTTCGGCAGGCAGCGATATTGGGGTGAACCGGTTCCTATTTATTTTAAGGACGGACTTCCGCAACTGATGGGTGTGGATGAATTACCGTTATTATTGCCCGAAGTGGATAAGTACTTACCTACGGAAACAGGTGAGCCGCCTTTGGGCCGTGCAAAAGATTGGAAATACCGCGGCGAGTATGCGTATGAGCTCAGTACAATGCCCGGTTGGGCGGGTTCCAGCTGGTATTGGTACCGCTATATGGATGCGGCAAACGACCAAACGTTTGCATCGAAAGCCGCAGTGGATTATTGGCGGGACGTGGATTTGTACATCGGTGGCTCAGAACATGCCACGGGGCACCTGCTATACAGCCGTTTCTGGAATAAATTTCTCAAAGATATGGGACATGTGCCTGAAGAGGAGCCATTCAAGAAGCTCATCAATCAGGGGATGATCCAGGGACGGAGTAGCTTTGTATACCGTCTGCTCGGTAAAGATGGTAAGGGTACGAATACATTTGTATCCCATGGGCTTAAGGACGGTTACCGAACGATAGCCCTGCATGTCGATGTGAATATCGTAAGCAATGATGTGCTTGATTTGGAGAAATTCAGGCAGTTTCGCCCCGATTTCGCTGACGCTGAGTTTATTCTCGAGGATGGGAAATACGTTTGCGGCCATGAAGTGGAAAAGATGTCGAAATCCAAGTATAACGTGGTAAACCCGGATGACATCATCGAGCAGTACGGGGCAGATACCTTGCGGATGTATGAGATGTTCCTTGGCCCGTTGGAGCAAAGCAAGCCGTGGAATACCAACGGGATCGAAGGCGTTTATAAGTTCCTTCGTAAGTTTTGGAAGCTATTTCATGATACGGATGGCGGATTTGCTGTCAGTGATGGAGAGCCGGATAAGGCTGAATGGAAAGCCCTGCATAAGATCATCAAAAAGGTAGAAGATGATATCGAGCGCTTTTCTTTTAACACATCGGTTTCGTCTTTTATGATTTGCGTGAATGAGCTCACTGATCTGAAATGCAACAAGCGGGCTATCTTGCAGGAGCTATGCGTGGTATTGCACCCGTACGCACCACATATTACCGAAGAGTTATGGGCGTTGCTGGGCCATGCACCGGGTACGCTTTCGTTCGCCCAATATCCGGCTTTCAATCCCGAATACTTGGTCGAGAACGAATTTTCCTATCCCATCTCGGTCAATGGAAAAACGCGGTTGAACTTGACGTTGCCGCTTGATCTTGAACAGGCTGATGTAGAGCGGGCGGTACTTGCCAACGAAGACGTACTGCGTTATTTGGATGGTAAACCGGTAAGGAAAGTGATTTATGTAAGGGGTAGGATTGTGAACGTGGTGGTTTGATGAAGAGAATAACCAAATTTTACACATATGAATAGGACATCCATTATTGCAGGGGCTTTCCTGCTGTTTATTTACAGCGTGCAGGCCCAAACCAAACGCTTAGACCTGCAACAGTCGTTGGGGCAGGAACCCTCGCTGACCAAACCCATCAACACTGTCCAGGGATGGGCAGATAGCCAGCACTATATCGAATACGATGTGCAAACCAAGCAACGCTACCAAGTTGACATTAAAACCGGTGAGCGCAGCCCATATACGCCTCCGCCGACCAGCAATGTGGCCGTTTACATGGAAAATAACGATGTTTTCATCCGCCAGGGCAATGGACCCGCCCGGCAACTGACGCAGTCGCCCGACGTGGAAGAAAAGAACCCCACATTGTCGCCGGATAATCAATACGTTGCTTTCACACGCAACAACGATTTATATGCGGTGAATGTATCCGATGGCCGGGAAATACGGTATACGACAGATGCCACCGACGTAATTTACAACGGGTGGGCATCATGGGTGTATTTCGAAGAAATTTTAGGGCGCGCTTCCCATTACCGCGCCTTTTGGTGGGCCCCGGATAGTAAAACGTTGGCGTTTATGCGGTTTGACGATACGCAAGTGCCGATGTTTCCGATATACGGGTCTACGGGCCAACACGGCTACGTTGAACAAACCCGTTATCCGAAAGCTGGGGATCCGAACCCAGAAGTGAAAGTGGGCTTTGTACCTGTTGAGGGCGGTTCGGTGGTTTGGGCCGATTTCAATGCGGAAGACGACCAGTATTTCGGGCAGCCTTACTGGAGCTTCGATAGCAGCAACCTGATGGTGCAGTGGATGAACCGAGACCAGACAAACCTCAAATTCTACCAAGTGAATCCCGAAACGGGGGCAAAGAAAGCGATTTATGAGGAGCACCAGGAGGCGTGGATCGATCTCAGCCACGAGGAGCGTATTACCTACCTGAAGGATAATAAGCATTACATCTTGAAGAGTGATAAGACGGGATGGGCACATTATTATCTGTATACGCTGGATGGCACGTTGGTGAATCCTCTTACCCAAGGTAAATGGCAAGTTTCTTCCTTGGAACTGGTCGACGAGAAAAAAAAGGTTGTTTATTTTACCGCCCGAAAGGAACACTCAACCACGCAGGACCTTTACCGTGTTGATTATAACGGAAAGAATCTTAAGCGGCTTACCTTTGGCAACTATACTCACCAAGTGAGCGTGTCACCCGACGGGAAGTATTTCGTCACCACGTATTCGAACGTAAGTACGCCGCCCAAGGTGGTGTTGATGGACAATAAAGGAAAGCTGATTAAGGAGATAGCGGATAGCAAGGCTGCCGATTTTGATGATTATATCTACGCCAAAACCGAACTGATTACCATCCCCACGCCGGATGGCTACGCATTGCCCGCTACAATAACATGGCCGACGGACTTTGATGAAACCAAACCACATCCCGTCATTTTCAGTATCTATGGAGGTCCTGATGCGGGTTCCGTCCGGAACACCTGGAAAGGTACGTCCAATCAGCATTGGGCCAATGAAGGCATCATCCAAATCAGCATGGACCACCGGGCATCGGGCCATTTTGGTAAGGAAGGGGTTGCACTGATGCACCGGAAGCTCGGCCATTGGGAAATGGTGGATTATATTACCGCTGCGAAGTGGCTGAAGAGTAAGCCTTGGGTAGCGAAAGATAAGCTCCTTATCACCGGGCATAGCTATGGCGGGTATATGACCTGCTTGGCGATGACCAAAGGTGCAGATTATTTCGATTATGGGATCGCCGGTGCACCGGTAACGAGTTGGGAACTCTACGATACGCATTATACCGAACGGTATATGGATACGCCACAGGATAATCCCGAAGGTTATGAGAATGGCTCGGTGTTGACATACGCCGACCGATATAAAGGTGTATTGCGCATTTTGCATGGCGACATGGACGATAACGTGCATATGCAGAATACTATCCAACTGGTCGATGCCCTTACGGATCGGGATCAACATTTCGAATTGATGATTTACCCCGGTAGCCGGCACGGTTTTTCGCGTGAGAAAGCGGCTTATGACCGGAAAGAACGGTATCGGTTTTATTACCAATATTTGTTGGAAAAACCGGTGCCTGAAGCATTGAGGTAGTACCGGTCAGATCCACCCCTTTTCCACCGCGATCGATACCAGCTCGATTAGGCTGCGCGCTTGGGTTTTTCGGAGAATGTTTTTGCGGTGCGTTGCCACCGTCAGCGGACTGATGAATAAGGCAGCGGAAATCTCGTCGGTAGTTTTGCTTTGGGCCAATAGCTTCAGTATCTCAAGCTCTCTACCGGTCAGCTCAATTTCATCTGTGAAGCGGACCCGGTGGTTGGTATGGAGGAACTTCTTCCGGGCGTGCACGAGTGATAAATTCAGGGTAACCAGCAATTGGTCTTTGTTGAATGGTTTGATTAAATAAGCATAGGGACAGGTCAGTTCGGCCCTTTTTAGTGTGCCGAGGTCGCTATATGCCGTTAAAAAGACAACAGGAGCAGTGTTTTGCACTACGTTTTCGACAAAACTGATGCCGTCTGTTTCATGATTCAGGTTGATGTCGCACAAGACGATGTCGAATGCATATTCCAAGAATAACGTTTGCGCTGTTTCTGGGTCGGTGGCAATTTCGACATCGTATCCGTTGCCTTCAAGGTGAAGTTGGATGCCATTTGCAATGATGATTTCATCTTCCAGGATTAGGACTTTTTTCTTCATACAGCGATTGTTTTTGGGAGGACGCATATAAATACGGCGCCGGACTCGTTTCGGAGTTCAATGGTGCCTTTTAATTCGCGCGCGAGGTTTTTAACAAGGTCGACCCCCTTTTTCTTGCCCTTGTTTGTGTCAGCGGTTTTGAACCCCTTTCCATTGTCACGGTAGGTGAATGTCAAACACTCGCTCTTTTTATGGAGGGAAATATGGATTCGCTTGGTGGCTTCATGACCTTCAAATGCGTGTTTTATCGAGTTGGTGATTAGCTCGTTAATAATCAGTCCGAGATGGGTCAATTTGTTGACGGGGAAGTAAATCGGTTCGACGTCGATATCCAAATGGATGTCGAGCCCGGAGAATATAATGAGGTCTTTCGCCAAGTTTCTGATAAACTGATCGGTACGGATGTTGTTTCCTGCGTCTTTTTGGTTAAGGATGTCGTGGATCTTCGATACTGTGAATACCCTCGACTGCAACAACCTCAACTTATCTTGGATATCCGTATCTTCAATTTCAAAACCTTGGATGTCAATCAAACTAGTAATCAACTGCAGATTGTTTTTTACGCGGTGATTAAGTTCCTGCATCAGGAAACCGATGTTTTCCTTTTGCTGTTGCGTCGTTCTGAGGGAGGCATTGAGGGCGCTATTGGTTTGGCGGAGTTCTTCGGTACGTACATTCACCATGTTGGATAGCCATTGGTTGGTTTTCTCCTGCTGATAGTTTTTGTAAACGAAGGTGCCCGTAATCACCAAGGTGAGTACGAGGCCAGCGGTAATCCGGAACCAAAGGGAAGCATACCATGGTGATTGAATGATAACGGTTATCGTATCAGGAGTGCCCCAGATCAGCTCGTTATTGCTTCCCATCACCGTGAACGTGTAGGTCCCGGGATCGAGGTTGGTGTAGGTGGTCGAGCGGTTTAGGGTAACCGGCCGCCAAGTCTTATCAAACCCCTTGAGCATAAACTGGTAACGGTTCTTCTTAACCCAGAGGTAGTTGAGGCTAACGAAATCAAAGGAGATTACATTCTCGTTGTGCGAGAAGACCAATGTATCGGTATACGGTATGTTTTTATACAGGGACCTGCCGAATAGCTGGACATCTTCGATGAGTGTTTTCCCCACCTGTTGGTTTACGTATACGCTATCGGGGTGAAAAATGTTGAAGCCGTTCATCCCGCCAAAATAGAAGTAGCCCAACGAATCGGTGTATCCGGCCTTGCCGTTGAATTCGTTGTTCTGGAGGCCATCGTCTTCGGTGTAGTTTTTGAATGTTCGATGTTCATGATCCAACACGGCGATGCCAAAATTTGTTGAGACCCAAATATTGCCCTGTTGATCGGATTCCACGCCGTAGATAAAGTCATTGGGCAATCCCGCCTGTTGGGTATACGCCGTGACTTGGCCCGTTTCGGTGTCGATACAATTCAACCCCTTGGCCGTACCCACCCAAATGCGATGATCAGGATCCTCAGTGATGGCAAATACGCGCTCGTTGGACAACGAATCATAATAGTCGGAATGGTTGCCTCGAATGCGGTAAAGGCCTTCGTCACTCCCAATCCAGATCGCTCCCGACGAATCGATAAAACTGGTTCGGGAACGGACAAGTTGATGGCCGTGTATCTTACGGGGAGTGACACCATAGTCATGTACATTGAGCGCATAAATGCCGTTCGACCACGTATGCACCCAGAGGGTATCGGACGAAATAGGGGTTAATTGGATGATGTCTCTGTCGGTAAAAGGGAGGGGGACCGAGTCAAATCGATCCGTTTCGCGATCGTACTTCAGAAGGCCCTGTCCGAAGCCACCTGCCCAAATGGTTTGGTTCGCATCTTTTGTCAATGCATATTCGAGTAAGTCGGTCCGGTATAATTTGTAGTTGCCCTTGCGCAAGTCGTGGCGGACGAATCCGAGATCTGTGGCCATCCACAGATCATCTCCGTCCCGGAGAAAGTGGAAGATACTGATAAAATCCTTCTTGGGTGAGTTGGCAACCGTAATGCGCGAGGGTGTAAATTTATGCTGATGCGGATGATAATAGAAGACCCCCCGACCTGCCGTGCCGAGCCATATCCCGCCCAGTAAGTCTTTTTTCACATGAATGACGGTGGCTTGTAACTCCATTCCGGCATCATTAAAAAAGCGGACTTTCTGCCAAGTTCCATCATGGTGCAAGAAATGGGTTTCGTTAAATCCACCGACAATAAGGGCGCGATCATTCCATCGATGCAGGCTCTTGACCGCACGTCCATCTATTTTCCGACAACGTTCACTTTTTACGTCGTATTCATATAGACCGGCATCCGTTCCGATGAGTATCACGTTGGACGTCAACTTCTGAAAGGTATTGATGAGGGTATTTTTTAATGAGGCTAATTCATCTACCGGTTCAATCAAATGGTTGGCGGCATCAAGCCGATACACACCGCTGGCATTTGTGCCTATCAGATATTGCTCACCGTTTAATTCCGTGACGGAGGTTACGTAATCGTTGTGGGCAGCATTAGGGATGGGTAGTGTGTGGAATGTCAGTTTGCTGCGATCGATTAATACGCAGTTTCCAATCGTTCCTGCAATTAATAAATTCCCGCGGGCGGGATATAATGCGTAGCTGAATTTAACAAAAGGATACTGGGCGATGTTAAGCTGTTCCCGGAATTCGATGAATCGATCTTCCGCCATCAAATAAGCGACAACGGAATGCGTGTTGGTAGCCAACCATAAGGTGTCATTGGCATAGTACATGGCGCGGATGTGGTCGTCGGGCAGTTCGCCTTTCTGTTCGCCCGCTTTATGGACTTGCATGTGGTATCCATTGAATCGGTTCAAACCATTTTCAGTGCCAACCCACAGATAACCATTGTCATCGAAATCCATCGCCAATGCGCCTAGTTGTGATAGTCCTTCTTCTTGCGCGATGTGTACTACCGTGATTGAATCTGCGCGGTCTGTACGTTTGGCAGCCAATACGTGTCCCGAAATCAACGATAGGAACACAGTGAAAACGCCGATTTTATTGAAATGCATTTATGTAGAGATCATATGGATTTCATGATAGGCAAATATATCAAACGAGCATTCGCCGGGAAATACCTAGTAGAGGGTATTTCGTAGCGATAGGGAATCCATTTATTCAAATCAGTTTATCCATCGATAGTTTGTGGCTTATATGAACGTGTGTAAGATATAAAAAATGCCCTATATGTGGCCCTTTCAAATAACTTTGATGAAAATTACCTGACATTCGGTATTTAATCTGTTCCTTAGCAATCGTAATTTTGGTGTCGTTGAATGGGAAGTATTATTTTAGCTCACTGATGCGCAAAAGGCTATTTCGTTGTTTCCTCCTATTGATAGGCTTTGCTGGTTGGGCATGGGGTGTGCACGCAGAGGAGGTCAAGCCTGTGCTTGTCGATTCTTCAGATACTTATATGCTTAATGGATATGTTGCCTACTACGAAGATGCGACATTGAAGATGACGCCCGAGGAGGTGTTGGCATTTAAGGATGAGGGGTTATTTACGAGGGTCAATGGTGATGAGTACGTGAGCCTGGGTTATACGGATTCGTATTATTGGGTAGTTATCGAACTTGAAAATACGTTGCCCGATTACGTTGATCTATTTCTTTCCATACCGATTCCAAGCATCAACCGGATCGACTTGTATCGATACGGCACTAGCGATAGCATCCCCACGCTGGTGAGTCAGACGGGTGACCGGCTACCCTTTGCGCAACGTCCATGGCCCGTTCGGGATTTCCTATTTCCAATCCGCCTTGCAGGCTACGAGCATTCGACGTTGTTATTCAAGGTGGATAAACGGGGGCAGAATTTCTCCATCAAAGCCAAGCTGGGTAAGCGGGAAGTGATTTTGCAACAAGATATCCCCATTTACGGGGCATTTGGGTTTTATACAGGCATATTCGCGTTTGCATTGCTCTTCAACGTGCTGATGTACCTTTCCGTTGCCGATCGGATTCATTTATATTACGCGCTGTATATCCTCTGTTCGGTTATTTTGGTGCTTGATGAGGTGGGGCTTGCCAAAGAATGGTTGTTTACCGATGTTGGCCGGTTGCACGATTATGTGAAGTCGTCCACGGGTATGTTGGGTTGCGGTCTTTTGATCCAGGTGATGCAGTTGTTTACCAATCAAACATCGGCAAACAGTAAGCTGTATCGCTGGGCTAATTACTATAAATACCTTGTGTATGTGTTGGGGTTCTCGCCTTTTTTCGCGTTGATGTTCCCTGTCAACATCGGGGTAGAAAAAGCGATTTTCTATATCGCCAATATCAGCGTTATCTTGTCGCTACCGTTCATCGCGGTCTGTGTAGTTGAACGCATAAAGCGGGGCTTTATTCTAGGCTATTACTACCTGCTGGCCATTTTGCCGCTGATTATCGGAGCCAGCAATTACATTTTACAAATCATGGGTTTGGTCGGCGAACAGTTGCTCAAGCCCAACGGGATTACAGTGGGCTTTGCTGCGGAGGTGGTGATTCTATCTTTTGCGCTCACCCAGCGTTACAATTTTCTGAAGCGTGAAAAGGCACAGCTGAAAAAGGAGAATGACCGTATCAGGATGCAGTCCGTCCGGCAGGTTTTCCAAGCCCAGGAAGATGAACGTGACCGGTTGGCCAAGGACCTGCATGACGATTTGGGGGGTACACTTTCTGTTATCCGGCTCAAAGTAACAGATTTCCAGACGAAGCTGGATCGTTTGCAGCCGGACGAAAGGGAAGCGTACGGCGAAACCATTGAATTGATTACACGGGCGTGCGACGACCTCCGCGAGATATCGCATAGCCTCAAACCCAAGTTTTTCTTGGAGAATGGCCTTATCGGCACCATACAGGAACGGCTTACGATCCTAAACCGGGTCAGTATCATCAACTTTGAGTTTGTTTACCAATACACGCGCCGTTTAGATCCTGAGATTGAACTATCCATCTATCGCATAGTGAACGAGCTGATCAACAACGTTGTGAAACACTCCTGCGCCACGCAGGCAACCGTTCAGCTGGTGGAAACTGTTGATGAACTTGTCATTACGGTAGAAGATAACGGTATTGGATTCGACGGGCACGATATTTCGGAAGGTATCGGTTTAAATAATGTATATTCACGTATACAATACCTTGGCGGCCGATGTACGATCGATTCTAATAAGAACGGCACAACGATTGCCCTGGAAATACCTTTGTAACAGCATGGAAACCAACAGGATTGAACCATCGAAGATCAACTTGCTATTGGTGGACGACCATCAACTTTTCATTGATGGACTTCGTTCTATTTTGGATAAGCATGCACATTTATCCGTCATGCACACGGCAAATGATGGGAGGGAGGCACTTAAGTTCCTTCAATATCGGAAACCTGATGTCGTCGTCATGGACTTGAATATGCCGCGGATCGATGGGCAACAGGCTGCCACCAAAGCGTTATCTATGTATCCCCATTTGAAAATACTGATTGTCTCCATGTACTATACGGCGTCTCTACAATCGTCCTTGCAGGCGATGGGCGTTTCTGGCTTCATCCCGAAAGACTCTGATGCCACCGTGCTTATCCAGGCTATTGAAAAAATCCACCATGGAGGTCAATATTTTGTAATAAGTTCTTCTGCTGCGGACGATGATAATGACGGCCCGAAAAGCATCCGACAGAAATATAACCTTACGAAAAGGGAAGTGGAGATCATACAGCTGGTGAGACAGAATAAATCGACGCAAGAGATTGCCGACCGGCTTTTCCTGAGTCCATTTACGGTTGAAACGCATCGGAGGAATATCTGCGCCAAACTGGATATAAAAGGAAACAACGGTTTGCTGCTTTTTGCCCAGCAACACCCCGATATTTGAAAAATATCCGTTTGCGTTAAATTTTATTTTGCAGCTTGCAAGTGAATGCTATTTTATCTATGTTTGCAGTCCGCAAAAAGGGGGTTTAGCTCAGCTGGCTAGAGCGCTTGCATGGCATGCAAGAGGTCACCGGTTCGAATCCGGTATCCTCCACGGAATGTCCCGACGTTGTCGGGATTTTTTTTAGGGGTTTATAGCCACATTGCCGGATGTCGATGATCCAATTTCTGAAAGCCAGTACATTTGCCGTAAACGAGGTGATTTCCCGATCTTGGGACTTGCTGAAGAGCCATTATTTTTCTATCGCGGGGCTTTGCTTCTTATTGTTTCTGACTTCCAACACCTCGGGTATATTGGCCTTTTATTTCAGTGAAGTGAATACGTTCTTGAGCGTCTTCATGGCCTTGCTTTTTGTTGTCTTGTATTTTGGAACACAGCTCACCCTTTTTAAGTATATTCTTGCGTTGGCAGATAAAAAAGAAAGGATAAACCTTATCGATACGATACCCAGCGCGAAGGAATTGCGTTATTTCTTTTGGGGGATGTTGACCATTGCGCTGTTTGCGTTGCTGTTTTACCTTGTTATTTCGGTTTTGGCGTTTCCATTGGTTTATACAGGTATCGATGTTTCGTTGATGGTAAGCATTGCACGTATGGTGGCGGCAATTGTTGTGTTTGCATTTTTGTTACGAGTGGCCTTTTACCCGTTTTTCATTATTGAACAACAAGCGCAACCCTTCCGGGCATTACGTCTCAGTTTCGCACTTACGAGAGGAAATGTCACCAGATTGTTGTTGATATTGGCATTTTTTGCCATTTTGCACCTTTTATATGTGTATTTCAATTACGCAGGTTATCCGATGGTGTCGACCGTGCTGAGTTTGGTTAATTCCTTTTTGGTAGGACCATTGTCCAGCGTGGTTGTTTCAATGGCTTATCGTAGCATGATGGCCGACTATCGCGGTGGGGATGACCCGGAAGTGATGAAGCACATTCTGTGAGTTAGCAGATGAGGGTTTGTGAGGTCCGATTCAATAGGGTGATGTAATAAGATTATTTTGGTAAAAAAACAAATAGCCATACTTGGCGCTACAGGCAGCATCGGCACGCAAGTGCTGGACGTGGTAAGGGCGTATACGGATCGGTTTGATGTAGCTGTGCTTACGGCGGCAACAAATTCCCAGCTCCTGGTTGCACAGGCCCTGGAATTTCGTCCCGGCAGGGTGGTTATTGCCGATGAAAGGAAATACCAAGAAGTAAAAAAGGCACTATCGCATACGCCCATACAAGTGCTCGCGGGCATTCCGGCGTTAGAAGATGTGGTGCGGGGTGATGGCGTTGATCTGGTGGTTAGCGCCTTGGTGGGATCTGTTGGGCTCCGTCCTACGGTAGCTGCGATCAAGGCGGGAAAAGATATCGCATTAGCCAATAAGGAAACGCTAGTCGTTGCGGGCCAATTGGTGATGGATCTCGTGCAGAAGTATGGTGTAAGGTTGTTGCCCGTAGATTCTGAACATTCGGCTATTTTCCAATGCATTGCTGGTGAGCAGCACAATCCGATCGAGAAAATCTACCTCACCGCCTCTGGGGGGCCCTTCCGGGGGAAAAGTTCGGAATATTTGGCAACGGTAGGTGCTGATGCAGCCCTTCGACACCCCAATTGGGTGATGGGTGCTAAGATTACGATCGATTCTGCCTCGTTGATGAACAAGGGATTGGAGGTTATCGAGGCAAAATGGCTGTTCGGTCTCCAAACGCGACAAATTGACGTGATTGTCCATCCGCAGTCCATTGTGCATTCGTTGGTGCAATTTACCGATGGAAGTCTCAAAGCACAATTGGGATTGCCCGATATGAAGTTGCCCATCCAGTACGCACTTACGCACCCCGAAAGGGTAGCCAATACGCTTAAGCGATTCAATTTCATGGATTTCCCCGAGCTGACTTTTGAAAAGCCCGACATGGATACGTTCCGCAACCTGGCGTTGGCTTACCGTGCATTGGAAACAGGGGGGACGATGCCCTGTATACTGAATGCCTCAAACGAAGTGGTCGTGGCCGCATTTTTGAGAGGCGAGGTGGGGTTCCTCCAGATGAGTGATGTTATCGAAGCGACGATGGGGCAGGTAACGCCCATCGCAGTACCGACCATGGATGACTACCTGGAAACCGACAGGCGTAGCCGTGAGGTGGCTACGGATTTGATAGCGAAGTTTAAGAAAATATATTATATAGCAAAATAAATTAAATGGGTGTATTGGTGATGATTGGACAAGTATTGTTAGGCTTGTCTATATTGATTGTGTTGCATGAATTCGGCCATTTTTTGGCGGCGCGTGCTTTTGGGATCAAGGTAGAGAAATTCTACCTGTTTTTTGACGCATGGGGCGTCAAATTGTTCAAGTTCAATTTCAAAGGCTGCGAGTATGGCATGGGCTGGTTGCCGTTGGGTGGCTATGTCAAAATTGCAGGGATGATCGACGAGTCAATGGATACCGAGCAGCTTAAAGGTGATCCCCAACCATGGGAATTCCGTTCGAAGCCGGCTTGGCAGCGTCTCATCGTGATGATGGGGGGCATTATCGTCAACATTATTTTGGGTATATTTATTTTTTGGATGTTAACATTCAAGTATGGCGAAACCTATGTAGATAATACCCAATTGGCAAATGGTATTGCACCGGGTGTCATCGGCAAACAGATCGGCTTGCAGGCAGGCGACCGCATTACGGAAGTAGACGGTGAGCCGATCCTGAGATTCAAAGACCTCCTCGGCTCGAAAGTGCTCATGGGCAATACGACATTGACCGTGGCCCGTGGTGGGGAAACATTATCCATTGCGGTGCCGGGAGATATACTGAATGACGTTGCCGATTATGATCGAAATGAGTTTGTGGGACTCCGGTCGCGTACCATGGCCGTTGATTCAGTGATCGCAGGAAGTGTGGCCGAGCGGGCGGGTATCCAGCCGGGTGACAGCATCCTGAGCATTAACGGCGCTGCTACGCCGTTTTGGGATCAAGTGAAGGAAATTATAGGAAGCAGTTCCGGTAAGGATGTATCGTTGGTCTTACTCCGTGGCGGTGACACCACCACGGTGCAGGCAGCGGTACCCGAAGAAGGTACATTGGGGTTTTTCATCAATGAGGATACTGATTTCCCATATGTAACGACAACTTATGGCTTTTTGGAATCATTGCCGATTGGGGCTTCCAAAGCTTGGGGTACGTTGATCGACAATGCGAAGGGGTTGGGTAAAATCGCGACGGGTGAGCTGCGCGCGGATAAAGCCATATCGGGACCTGTCCGCATCGCGACCATGTTTGGATCAGAGGTGGATTGGGTAAAGTTCTGGACATTGGTAGGACTCTTGTCCATGGCGTTGGCATTGATGAACTTTTTGCCAATCCCGGCATTGGATGGCGGCCATGTCGTCTTTTTGCTCATTGAAATGATACAAGGTAAGCCATTGAGCGACAAGTTTTTGGAAAAGGCCCAAATAGCCGGTTTTTTTATCTTACTGGCCCTTATGGTTTTTGTTTTTGGTAATGATATCCTGAAGATTGTAAATAAATAACGTTATTGCCGATTGGTAACGAATAGCAAATCAACAAGTAAATAATATGGAAAGACGTCATTTTATTAAAAAAGCGGGGGCCGCGGTTGCCCTGGCGGGCGTGGGAAGCAGTATGCTGGCCGCATGTGCCCCGCCGACATCAACGACATCAAATCAAGAAGACAATCAATCATCGAACACAAACGACGAAACTAACGGAACAATGGAAAACAAAGAAGTGATTGCACATTACGTGCTTTTTTGGCTCAACGACGGGCTTTCTGAACAAGAAATAAATGACTTTGCGGGCTTTTTTGAGGAGTTGAAGGCTATCCCAACCATTAAATCGCTCCACTATGGCCGTGCAGCTAGCACACATGACCGTGATGTGGTAGACAATAGCTTTACGTATAACCTTCTGGTGTACTTTGATACGATGGAAGACATCAATACCTATGAGACGCACCCTATCCATCTCGCGGCCATCGAAAAATACTCGAAGTTTTGGAACAAGGTTGCCGTACATGACTCTTGGTTGAAATAAAGCCACCGAGGGGCAGACGAAGGGTGCGGGCTTGGATAATAACATAGCTTTTGGCAATATGGATGGAAAGTATCGTAAGGACATCTACCCGGGCTTGGAAGTTGCCATAATTTTGAAAAAGGACCAACGAACCGGTCGGCTTACGGAAGGTGTGGTGAAGGACATCCTTACATCGGCCCCCTTTCATTCGCGTGGCATTAAGGTGCGGTTGGAAGATGGTCAGATTGGTCGGGTTGCGGAGTTGTTAGGTTAGCATTGCTTTCCGCTTTCATTTTTGATTTTGACATTTTTCGGGCAATCTTTTCCTACAGAAAGCGTTATACTATTGTGTTGACTAGTATGGCGGGTTCTGCTGTGGGAGCCACATGCGAGTTAAACGGTGTCCGTAACAAATGGCCAATTTTGCCAAAACCGACAAAAGCTGCTGGATTTAAAAGTGAAAGTTGCTTTTGGACAAATATTTTTTCTTTATTTTTGGAGCAAACGCAATTTAATTATGTCTGATACCCATATTAAACAAAGCGAACATCCTGCCCGCGCCAAGCTTAGTTACGACGATTTCAAATCTATTGTTATCGACGACTACCGCATTGCCGTGGAGAGTAGGGCCGTTAGTTTGTTGGGGCGGAAAGAGGTTTTGACCGGGAAGGCGAAGTTCGGCGTTTTCGGAGATGGCAAAGAGTTGGCGCAAATTGCGATGGCGAAAGTATTCCAGCTCGGTGATTGGCGTTCCGGTTATTACCGCGACCAGACCTTTATGTTTGCAACCGGTATTGTTTCTGTCTATCAGTTTTTTTCTCAGCTTTACGCGCATCCAGATGTCGAAGCGGATCCATCATCGGCCGGGCGGCAGATGAATAGCCATTTTGCTACACGGATGCTTACACCCGAGGGACAGTGGGTGGACCAAACGTTGATGAAGAATGCTGCGGCGGATATTTCGACTACTGGCGGGCAGATGCCTCGTTTGCTTGGATTTGGATTGGCCTCCAAGATGTATCGGAACAATCCCGATTTGGCGGGAATGACTACCTTTTCAAATAACGGCAATGAAGTCGCTTTTGGTACGGTGGGGAATGCATCTACCTCTGAAGGGGTGTTTTTTGAGGCCGTGAATACGGCGGGGGTAAGGCAGATCCCAGTGGTGATTTCGATATGGGACGATGGCTACGGCATTTCGGTATCTAACGAGGTGCAGACGACCAAGGCCGATATCTCTGAGGTGCTTAAAGGATTCCAACGGGATGAAAAGGGCGATGGGCTTGAAATTTTCAAGGTAAATGGTTGGGATTATCCCGGGCTCTGCGAAACGTATGAACAAGCTGCGAAAATCAGCCGCGAACAGCATATCCCTGTACTAATACATGTTACGGAAATGACCCAACCGCAGGGCCATTCTTCTTCAGGTTCGCATGAACGGTATAAGTCGGCCGAGCGATTGGCCTGGGAGGAAGAATACGATTGTATCGCGAAGATGCGGGCATGGATGGTCAGATCGGGCATTGCGGAGGAAGACGAACTGGTTGCCATTGAACGAAGCCTGAAAGACCGGGTTAGGGCCGAACAAAGGCGAGCGTGGGCTGATTACAACAAGACACTGAAGAAGGAGGTCGATGAGGCGATTGGGCTATTGTCTACGATCTCCCATGAAACGACCCAACTTCTGCTCAATGAATTGAAGTCAACCGCCGAGCCATCGCTCAAAGAAGTGTATGGTACGGTACGGCGGGCAATCCGGTTATTACGTAACACCCAAAGCACGGAGAAGTCAGCCCTATTGGCTTGGTATGGCGAGAAGAAAGAGGTCAACCGGGGCCGTTATAATTCTTATCTTTTCTCGGAAACCGCCGAGGCACCGCAGCATGTTCCAGTTGTGGCTACAACATATGGTCCGAACAGCAAGCCCGTGGATGGCCGGGAAGTACTCAACGCCTGTTTTGACGCCAACTTTGCGCGAGACGTGCGCATCGTTGCATTTGGCGAAGACGTCGGTAAAATCGGGGACGTAAACCAAGGTTTTGCGGGGCTGCAGGCTAAGTATGGTGAACACCGTATCTTCGATACCGGTATCCGTGAAGCGGCGATTATTGGTCAAGGAATGGGGTTGGCCATGCGGGGCTTACGGCCCATTGCTGAAATCCAATACCTCGATTATTTAGTGTATGGCCTTACCGTTTTGACGGACGACATAGCGAGCCTCAGTTACCGAACGAAAGGCGGGCAGAAGGCACCGCTTATTATTCGTACACGGGGGCATCGATTGGAAGGGATATGGCACTCGGGGTCGCCGATGAGCATGATATTGGGTTCTCTGCGGGGCATACACGTATGCGTGCCGCGGAATATGACCCAGGCCGCTGGCATGTACAATACGCTACTTCGGTCTGACGAACCCGCCTTGGTTATCGAATGCCTGAATGGTTACCGCATCAAGGAGCGTATGCCTACGAATGTAGGTGAATTTACGGTGCCGTTGGGCAAAGCCGAAATCGTCAGACCAGGGGAGGACGTAACGGTGGTCTCTTACGGTTCTACGCTGCGCGTGGTCCAAGAGGCATCCGCCGAGCTGGTGAAACTGGGGATTTCCATTGAAATCGTCGATCCACAGACGTTACAGCCATTTGATGAGGAGCATCTTTGTGCCCAGTCGTTGAGCAAAACCAATAAACTATTGGTGGTAGATGAAGATGTGCCCGGTGGCGCGTCGGCATTTATTCTGCAACAGGTGCTGGAAGAACAAAATGGATATTATCACCTCGACGCGCAGCCCCGAACATTATCGGCCAAGGCCCACCGCCCACCCTACGGATCGGATGGCGATTATTTCTCCAAGCCTTCGGCAGACGACGTTATCGAAACCGTGTATGCGATCATGCACGAATCGAATCCGCAGCAATACCCGGCACTGTTTGACTGAGATTTTGCCATTTCCATTTGGCTACGCAAATTGTGCCGCCGCTCCGATTAATGATGCGTGTTCACCCAATTGGCTTATCCGGATATCGAAACGCTCGAATGCAGTTGGATTGAATGCCCGGAAAATATCCCACGCTTTAGCAATGTTGCCACCTATAATAAGCCTATCGGAAGCCTCTCTTTCACTAAAAAATTGGATGAAATGGAGTAGATGGTCGCTATATTCCGCTAAGATGTCATGTATACAGGAATGGCTATCTCTTAAAGCTAACAACCCCCGCAGACCGGAAACCTCGATGCCGTGTTTGGCTGCTTCTCGCACAAACCAGCGTGTCACCAAGTATTCCTCCCTATTGCTATCGAGATAGGGAGCTTTCCACAGATCGGCGTCAACGGCATTGTTCCCCCGTTCCCACACCGCGCTACCCAATCCGGTGCCCAAGGTGAGGCCAAGTACCTTGGGGTAGCCGTTATGTCCGCCAGCAAACACTTCGCCCTGTAGGAATGCCGCAGCGTCGTTGATAAAACGAATATCAACACCGTTTACCCCGATTCGCTCCGCAAGCTCCATCCGGATGTCCATTCCGTACAAGTTGTCATATTTATCCTGGCCCTGCATGCGCGAAATGCCGTTTTCATAATCAAATGGCCCAGGTATGGCGATCCCAACCAAAGGTCTTGCTAGCACCGGACCATTCCCTAGAACGCCGACCAACGGGCCTGACCAGGCGGATAAAATCGATTTAGCAACAGCGTGTGAGTTAACGGAATGTCTAATGGTGGATTCAGCAATCACTTGCCAATCGTGGGTATTTACCACGGCGGCGGTAATATGGGTACCCCCAATATCTGCGGCGACTACGAAGGGGCTATTTTGGGTCATGAATTCGGTTTTTGAGTAAATGGTCGGCCAAGACGAGTGCAGCCATCGCTTCTACGATGATGACCGCCCGCGGTACCACACAGGGGTCGTGTCTGCCTTTGCCGGTGATTTCACTGGTTTCTCCCGACTGGTCAACCGTTTGTTGTGGGCGCATGATGGTAGCCACGGGCTTAAACGCTACGCGGAAGGTGATATCCATGCCGTTGGAAATCCCCCCTTGGATACCGCCCGAGAAATTCGTCAGCGTTTTCAGCCCTTTGGCATTATGCGCTGGGTTAACGAAGATGTCGTTGTGCTCCGATCCTTGCATCTCCGAACCGGCGAACCCCGATCCGTATTCGAAACCATGGACAGCATTGATACTGAGCATGGCTTTTGCCAGGTCGGCGTGCAGTTTATCGAAAACAGGTTCGCCTAGCCCCACCGGCACCTGTTGGATGACCACGCTGATGCGCCCGCCCACCGTATCGCCGGCTTTGCGTATGCCGTCTATGAAATCGATCATCTCATTGGCCGTAGCCGGGTCGGCGCAACGAGCGATATTACTTTCTCGGATACGGATGAGTTCATTAATAGGTAGCGGTTCCAGATTCGGCGCTTCGATTTTGCCGACTCCTGAGACGTGTGCAAAAATCTGGACCCCCGCCTGTGCGAGGAGACTCTTTGCCACCGCGCCCGCCGCTACCCGCGCGGCTGTCTCCCGTGCGGATGAACGACCGCCGCCGCGGTAGTCTCGGATACCATATTTTATTTGGTAAGTATAGTCGGCATGCGATGGACGGTATTTATCCTTGATATGCGAGTAGTCCTTAGACCGCTGGTCCTCATTTGGAATGAGCATGGCTAAGGGGGTGCCCGTGGTTTTGCCCTCAAACACGCCCGAGAGTATCTGGGCCGTATCACTCTCTTTGCGTTGCGTGGTGATTTTAGACTGTCCCGGACGACGCTTATCCAATTCGGACTGGATGAATGATTCGTCGATGGTGATATTAGCCGGGCAGCCGTCAATGATCACGCCGATTGCTTTGCCGTGCGACTCGCCGAAAGTGGTTATACGAAATACATCTCCAAATGAGTTCCCTGCCATACTGATTGTTGATTTACGATTGCCGATTTACGATTTGGCATATGCCGAATTCCATCAATCGCTTTTGGGGGCTAAGATATAACAAATCCCTGTTGTTTCAAATGTTTCCAGAAATCGGGATATGATTTTTCCACCACATCCGGTTCATTAATCTGCACCCCATCGAATAACAATGCCAGTGGAGCAAAGGCCATGGCCATACGGTGGTCCTCATAGGTGTCGATGGCCAGGTTGCCTGGCCGGAACAATCCTTCGGTACGGAGGTGGCATGCCGCGCCATCTTCCACCAATTGTACCCCGATTTTACCAAGTTCAGCCTGTAATGCAGCTATCCGATCGGTTTCTTTGATCCGGAGCGTATGCAAGCCGGTAAATGAAAGGTTGCGCCGTTGTGCGGCAGCACAAACGATAACGGTTTGCGCCAGGTCGGGGCAGGCCGTGAAATCGAGCTCTTTTATAGGTTCAGCATTACTTGTTGAAGCTTTCTGGATGCGTAGTCCCCCGTTTTCGAATGTAGACAGTACACCGAAATGAGCCATGATGGATGCAATAGCCGCATCCCCCTGGAGGCTGTTTTTCTTCAAATTGGGAAGAAACAGGTCGGCTTTCTCTGCCAGTGCCACCATGGCATACCAATAGGATGCCGCGCTCCAATCGGGTTCAACGACCAGTCGGCAATGTTCGGCGCGTTGTGGTGCGACAGATATGGTATCACCCATCCATCGGTGCGAGATTCCCGCTTCTGCCAGCATGTCAAGTGTCATGGTGAGATAGGGACGGGAGGTGAGCTCACCTTCAATCTGCAGTTCCAATCCGTTAGGTAGCGCACTGCCGATAAGTAATAATGCCGACAAATACTGGCTGCTCACATTACCTTTTATACGTACCGAGGTGGCCCGTTGCGTCAATCCACCTTGGATGGTGAGCGGAGGAAAGCCCGGCTGCTCCGCATATTGGATGCTAGCGCCTAATGTTTTCAGTGCTTCCACCAACATGCCGATGGGCCGTTGCTTCATCCGCTCACTTCCCGTGAGGTGGTAACGGCCTTCCACAATCGTTAAATAGGCCGTTAGAAACCGCATAGCTGTGCCGGCGGGTCCAATATCGATCCGTGTTTCGGAACCGGGGGCCGCAGTGGCTACATTTGCGAGCGCCCGCTGCAACGTTACGGTATCGGCAGCCTCCGAGAGGTTTTCGATGGTGACCTTACCGTCGCTGAGCGCTTCGATGATCAACGCCCGGTTACTCTCGCTTTTGGAACCCGTTAATGGCACCGTGCCGCTGAGCGATCGGGTAGTGTGGGAAAGCGTGATTGCCCGATTCGCCATTATGCCTCCGCTGCAGGTGTGGTGTTCATGATTTCATTCTGCTTGCGGATGGATTCGTTGTGGATAAGCTCCAACAGCTTTACGGTAAAGTC
Organism: Parapedobacter sp.; assembly: GCF_053550995.1. Taxonomy (NCBI): domain Bacteria; kingdom Pseudomonadati; phylum Bacteroidota; class Sphingobacteriia; order Sphingobacteriales; family Sphingobacteriaceae; genus Parapedobacter; species Parapedobacter sp. The sequence goes on along the minus strand of NZ_JBMQOC010000124.1, from coordinate 16,075 downwards.
CTTGTCCAGTTTAAGGGCTTGTGCTACGTTGCTGCGTTTGTGGATGATTTCATCCCATCGGCTTACCTGGAGGATGGTCACATTGTTGTCGCGCTTATACTCACCGATTTTCTCAACGATTTTCATCCGATCACTCAGGATTTTGATGATTTGGTCGTCAAGCTTGTCGATTTCTTTCCGGAATCCGGCCAATTTGTCTTCGAATACCGGATCGTTAGACTCGGCATGGCGAGCGACGAGGTTGGTAATGATTTCGGCAAGTGCCTGTGGGGTCACCTGTTGTTTCGCATCGGTCCATGCCACGGACGGATCGATATGCGATTCGATGATGAGTCCCTGCATATCCATGTCCAATGCTTTTTGTGCAATATAAGGGATCAATTCGCGATTGCCGCAGATATGGCTGGGGTCGTTGATTACCGGAAGGTCGGGTACCATGGTCTTCAATTGGATGGCCAGGTCCCACATGGGTTCGTTGCGGAAGGCCGTTTTCTCGTAAGAGGAGAAGCCACGGTGTATGGCGCCCAGCTTTTTGATACCCGCGCGGTTTATGCGTTCAAGGGCACCAAGCCACAGCGACAGGTCGGGATTGACCGGGTTTTTGACTAATACCGGTACATCGACGCCTTTGAGGGCATCGGCGATTTCTTGCACGGTGAAGGGATTGGCGGTGGAACGGGCACCGACCCAAAGGATATCGACGCCGGCAGCGAGTGCTTCCTCTACGTGCTTGGCAGTTGCGACCTCCGTGGTGATGGGAAGGCCGGTTTCCTCCTTCGCTTTGCGCAGCCATTGGAGGCCGATGCTTCCGATGCCCTCGAATTCGCCGGGGCGCGTGCGTGGTTTCCAGATACCTGCACGAAGTACATTCACTTTGCCGGTATTGGCCAGCAAGTGGGCGGTGGCTAACACTTGTTCTTCCGTTTCCGCACTACATGGACCAGCGATGACCAATGGAAGGTCGCCGGTATCGATCCATGAATTTAAGGGTACAATGTCTAATGTCTGCTTCATCGTTTTTTTGTTTTTTTATTCTTTGATTCTTGTTTTTTGCTCTTTGGGTTATACTTTCCGATCAAACCTTATCATTCTTTACATACTCGCCCATGATGTTAAAGTTGTTGGTGTGTTTCAACACCCGGCGTATGGCGGCTTCGTAGTCTGCTTGGTCCCGCCATTCCACATCCACGTAAAAATCATACTCGTTGCGTTTGCCCAGCACAGGCATAGACTGTATCCGGCTTAGGTTGATGTTTCGTTCGGCAAAACATTGCAGTACGTTAGAAAGCGACCCTACGCCATTGCCGGTCTGGAAAGAGAGTGATGCTTTATTGACACCTGTTTTTTCGGTCGCTTTTCTGGCAAGGATCAGAAAACGGGTGTAGTTTTTCTTATTGGTTTCTATACGGCGTTCCAGGATATCCAAGCCATATAGCTTTGCCGACAGCTGGTTGGCAATGGCTGCCGTATCCCTTAATTGCAGTTCGCTTACTTTCTTGGCGCTACCGGCCGTATCTTCACCTTCGGTAACTTTGAACTGCGGGTTTTCTTCGAGGTAATCACTGCACTGCTGTAGGGCAATGGGGTGTGACTCGACAAACCTGATATCTTGTATGGTGGTGCCTGGCGTAACCAGCAGATGTAGTTTGACGTGTAAATACACTTCACCGATGATAGGAAAACGGTAGTCGCGCAATAAACTATGGTTAGGTAGCAAGCCACCGGCTATGGAGTTTTCTATAGCCATAACCACATGGTCTACGTCACCTTGCTTAAGCAATTCGCAGGTTTTTTTAAACGACTCACATTCAACCGTTTCGATGTCGTCACCGAAATATTTGTAAGCCGCTTCTTCGTGGAAACAACCTCTAATACCTTGTATGGCTACTTTTATGCTCATGTTCTATTTATCGTGGACAAAAAAAGTCCCGGCTTTTTTGCCGGGACTTTTCTTACATTTATAGCTTGTTTCGTTATGAATGCATATCAATCCCGGCTTTCACTGCTAAAGTAAAAGAAACCAAAAAACCAGTATGCATTGTTCCGTGTTAACATGTTCTTTGTTTGACGTGCCAAATGTACATTTTTTTTCATTACTGTCAATGAAAAAATAAAAAATGTTGTGCCGAGGCTGCTTTGTAACCCAAGTACGCGTAAATTGAAGCATGCCGACAAGCTATTTAGCCCATCGGTTACTGTTTGTCGAGAAACCGGGACGAATACGTATATACGTATTCGTAGATATCCATTAACTCTTTCTTGCCGAACATGCTGAATCTCAACATACCGGGTGGTTCCAAGAATAGGTCGCACTTTTGTGCACTCTCTGCCACGGACCGCCCAATGGCAAGATGGGTTATCCGGTCAAGTATCTTAGCCGGCGTGGGTTTTTCCGGCATGGTTTGATCCGGTGCGTTTACGTGTACGCCAATGAGGGTCTTGCATTGCCCAATTAGCGGCGTAACGGGCAGGTTATCGAGAATGCCGCCGTCATAGTAAACGGACTCATCGCGTTTTACGGAAGGAAACAGCAATGGTATGCTTGAAGAAGCCAGCAGCGCATCATCCAGTTTGCCCGAATGGAAGTGCTCGGTCTGTCCCGACAGAAAGTTAGTGGCCGATACGTGGAGCGGGATCTTCAGCGACTCAAACGTGTTTTGGGGAATGTATTTCTGGATAAGCCGCGAAAGGAAATGGTTGTCCACGAAGCCCGAAGTACGCAGGCGGAAACTCAATGCTGGGAACAGGTTGTTTTCCTTCACAATGCGCAACATCTCTTCGATCGTATAGCCGGAAGCGTAAAAAGCTCCGACAATGGCTCCCATGCTGCATCCGGAAATAATCGAAGGCTTGTAGCCATGTTCCTCAAGAGCCTTGATAGCGCCGAGATGACCAATACCCCGTAATCCCCCACCCGAAAGTACAAGACCCACCTTGTGCGACCGCCCCCATCGTTTCTTGAAATTGAAGACCATTTCGCAACGTTACGAATTTTAGGCGATTGTAGGGGTATATTTTGACAACGCGCATGTAGATACTGTACATTTTCGCTAATTTTGCTTCTATGCTTAGAAAATACCACGCCCTCATAACGATATTCCTGGGTGGTCTCGTCATCATTGCCTGTCAGTCGCCCACAAAACAAAAAGGCATTCCTGTCATCGGCTTTGTCGAAGCTTTTGAAGACGCTACCATTTCCCAATCGCGTTTAGGCTTTATGGATGCATTGGCCGATAGTGGGTATAGCGAAGCTGATGGCACGGTAGCCATCATCCATCGAAATGCACAAGGCGACGCGGCCACGCTTAACCAGATCATCAGCTATTTCAATAGCAAGGAGGTGAACCTCATCGGTACCAGTACTACGTTGGCGACTATTGCGGCCGTGCAACGTGGCAACGATATACCCATATTCCAGACCGTTACCGCCATGCCGGATATTTTGGGGTTGTTGGCGGCCGACGGTGCAGCCCCCGATAACCTGTTCGGTACGGGCGAGAACCTGAATTATATCGATACGTCCTTTACCCTTATCGCGGAAACGGTGAAGCCGAAGGGGGAGCAGCTAACCGTTGGCATGATTTATAACCAATCTGAGCCGCAGTCGCTGGAAGCGTATGAACGGATTGCGGCGTTAGCAGATAGTATGAAAGTGCAATTGGTGGCATTACCGCTCAATTCGTCAGCCGAAGCCCAACTGGTTGTCCGGTCATTATTGGGCAAAAATATCGATGCCTTTTTTGCCAATCCGGACAATACCGTGTTCGCGGCGTTTGAAACCATTCTGAAAAACTGCAATGATCATGCGGTACCCGTATTTACCAGCGAATCAGGCTTGGTAGCGAGGGGTGCCGTGGCCGCGTTTGGGGCCGATATTTATCAATGGGGGTATCAAAGTGGTGCGCAGGCTGCCCGATATCTTGCCAGCGGATCGACCGATGGTCTGCAAGTGGAGATGCTCCATGTGCGGAAACGTGTATACAACGCCGAAGCGGCTGAGCGCTTCGGCTATGCATTCCCGGATACATTTGAGAAGATCAAATAAAGCGATTGATCATCCCTGGGCCCCTTACTTGCCACCCAGGGCGGCCCTTATTTTGGGCGCGATTTCGTTACCGTAGATTTCAATGGATTTCATCAGGTCTTTATGGGCCGGCGCACCTATATCCATATGTGCCGCAAACCGTGTCAATCCAAATAACTCCTGCATGTACAAGATTTTATCCACCATCGCATCGGGCTCGCCGATGAACAGGGCTCCGTGTTTGGATTTACCGAAGTCGAATTGGCTGCGTTGGTAGGGTGGCCAGCCACGGGATCTGCCTACTCGGTCCATCTGTGCAGCATATAAGGGGTAGTAATTGCTGCTCAGTTTTTGATCGTCGTCTCCAAATAAGGCATGGGAGTGGATGCCGACGCGGAATTTGGAAAGATCATGGCCATGCTCGATATAGGTTTTCCTATAGAGCTCGAAGAGTGGCTTAAACTGTGCCGGCGATCCACCGATGATGGCAATCATCAACGGTAAACCCAATTTGCCCGCCCTGACGACCGACTGCGGGGTCCCGCCCACTGCTATCCATATGGATAGGTCGTTGTTGGTTGCCCTGGGCAGCACCTCTTGGTCATCAAGCGCGGCCCTGAATTTGCCACTCCATGTAACCCGTTCATTATTATTGATAGCAAGGAGCAAGTCTAACTTTTCAGTAAATAACGCCTCATAATCTTGCAGGTTGTACCCGAACAAAGGGAACGATTCGATGAAGCTACCCCTGCCAGCCATCAGTTCCGCGCGCCCCCCAGACAATAGATCGACCATCGCGAAATTCTGGTAGAGTTTCACGGGGTCGGAAGAACTGATTACCGATACGGCACTGCCCAGCTTGATGCGTTTCGTTACCGATGCTGCAGCGGCCAATATGATTTGGGGGCTGGGTACCGCGTAATCGGGACGATGGTGCTCGCCGATACCGAAATAGTCCAGCCCTACCTCATCCATCAACTTGATTTCCTCGATGATTTCCTGAAGCCGCCGCTGTGTTGACAGAAACTTACCTGTCGTCGGGTCCACCGGCAGATCCCCAAACATACTGATACCTAATTCCATAATTATCCTCCGTTTGCTACAAAAGTAGGGAAGATGTTTCGTTGGAAGCATTGTCCTAGGTTAAGAAATGTGCAGTAAGCAACGTTTATAAAAAATGTTAGCTTTGCGAAGCGATTGGTAATTTGCGAATTGTCTTGATATTTTTAGAATTTGATGCAGATTTGTAGGGTGAGCACTAGTCCGTTTGCCATTTTCTTGTATTTTACGATTTTAATTTGTGCCTTCACGGGTTGTCGTCGGGGGAGGGATCAGCCGTTGAGTCCCGCAGCTTCCTTGAAAGCCATGGAAGTCGAGGCGGGTTTCAAGGTGGAGTTGGTGGCGGCCGAACCGCTTGTGGCTGCACCTGTGGCGATGACATTTGATGAAAAGGGTAGGATTTGGGTGGTGGAGATGGATGGTTATATGCCCGATACGTTGGGCCATGGCGAAAACGCTCCTGTGGGCCGTATCGTTATCCTCGCAGACGAAGACGGTGATGGCATGATGGACAACAGGGATGTTTTCCTCGATTCGCTGGTGATGCCGCGGGCGATATGCCTTGTCGATAGTGGCCTGCTCGTTGCGGTGCCCCCCAGGCTGTGGTTTTATGAGATCAGCGGCGATCGGGCTGTTGGCCGTACGTTGGTAGACAGTGCCTATGCCGAGGGTGGCAATGTGGAGCATCAGCCCAATGGCCTTTTACGGGGCTTGGATAATTGGATTTATAGCGCGAAATACGACTGGCGATACCGCCAGTTTCCCGATGGTGATTGGCGGAAGGAGAAAACCCATTTCCGTGGGCAGTGGGGGATTAGTCAAGACGATTGGGGCAGGCTGTATTACAACGATAACTCGAGCAATCTGTCGGGCGATTACTTTCCGCCTGGCCTGGGTTCGGGCAATCCGAACCAACGCAAAGTTTCGGGATATCGTGAAACCATTGTGTCGGATACCCGGGTCTATCCATTGCACCCCACCACCGGTGTAAATCGGGGATATATGGACGGGATCCTGGATAGCACGGGGCGGTTGGTGAATTTTACCGCCGCTTGCGGCCCGTTGGTTTACCGGGGTGGGTTATTCCCCGGTATCAACGCATTCGTCGCGGAGCCCGCTGCCAATCTGATTAAACGGAACATATTGGTTGAAAAAGGCTATCGGATATCAGGAGAGCAAGCCTATCAGGGGCGGGAATTCTTGGCGAGCAATGACGAGCGATTCCGTCCCGTGAACCTTTATGATGGGCCCGATGGAGCGTTGTATGTGGTCGATATGTACCGCGGCATTATCCAGCATAGTACGTACCTTACCCCTTACCTGAAGAAGGAAATTGAAACACGCGGCTTGTCCCTTCCTCTCGGTATGGGAAGAATTTATCGGATTTTGCCTAAGGACGTCGAAACAAATTGGACGACGATGCCGCGGGATGTGGATTCATTGGTTGCGTTGTTGGGGCATGCCAATGGATGGGTAAGGGACAAGGCCCAGCATGTACTGGTCGATAGGCGGGCTACGGACGTAGTTGGCAAACTGCGCAAAATCTTGCATAGCGGGCATAATCCTTTACAGGTTGCACATGCGCTGTGGACGCTGGAGGGACTTCTGCAACTGACCTTGGCCGATATCCAAACCGTGTTGGAACGCCCGCAATGGCAACTACGCGCACAAGCCATTGCGGCAACGGTATCGTTGGCCCCGACTGTTCCCCAAAATGGGTTGGCCGAATTGATAACCGCTCACGTTTCCAACCGCGATACGTTATTGATGCCATACGCGGCCCTGGCCCTGGCTGCATTTACGGATTTCGAGGGCCCAACGAGCAAACGTTGGGCCATAGAACATCCAGGCGACAAGTACTTGGCCGATGCCCTGATCAGTGGTCTCGGCGGAAGGGAGCGATTGTTCCTAACGGAAATGGTAAACCGATTGCCCGATACGGCCTCCATGTTGTATCGCCGCCTTTCAACCGTGGTGAACGAGCTGATGGCTGTCGAAACACAGGGAAATCAGCGGCTGCTGGCCAAGCGATATCCACAAGGCATGGCACTATTTCAGAATACCTGCCAACCATGCCACGGCGAAGATGGGCGGGGCGTTTCGCCGATAGCCCCGCCGCTAGCCGGGTCGGAATGGGTGAAAGGGAACAAACAGCGGCTGATGTCCCTGGTGTTATACGGTCTCACCGGTCCCGTAGTTGTGGCCGGGCATACTTACGAAGCACCCGAGGTAAGCGGAGAGATGCCGGGGCTTGCCCATAACTCGACTGTCGACGACGCTGAACTTGCGCAGTTATTGAGTTATATCCGGAATGCTTGGGGCAACGCCGCAGGTGATGAGGTGCTGCCAGAAGAATTGGGAGTCATTCGGGCGAGGTTCGGTAAACGTACTGAGCCGTTTACGCAAGGCGAGTTGCATCAATTGTTTGGAAAAGATTAACTATTATTGTCAATCATGTCTACGTTAGCCAAAATTAAAGCACATCGACTCATTGCGATCGTCAGGGGGCTTGCACCCGAAGATGTACTGCCTGTGGCAGAGGCACTCTATGTCGGGGGGATACGCTTGCTAGAGGTGACGATGAACTCTGCGGAACCGCTGGCGGCGATTCGTTCGGTAAACAACGCACTGGGCGGGCGGATGGTTATTGGTGCCGGTACGGTACTCGATGCCCGTATGGCGGAAGCCGCCGTATCGGCGGGCGCCCGGTTTGTGTTGTCACCTGTCGTGGCGATCGAGGTTGTCGAGGCGGTTAAAGCATTGGGCGCGGTTGCCATACCGGGAGCGTACACCGCGACCGAAATCTTTACTGCCTATAAATACGGTGCGGACATTGTTAAAGTGTTCCCGGCTACGTCACCGGCGTACATCAAAGACCTTGCTGGCCCATTGCCACAGATACCGCTGCTGCCCACCGGTGGGATTACGCCCGAAAATGTCAGTGATTATCGTCGGGCGGGCGCCGTTGGCTTTGGCGTGGGTAGTGCATTGGTGGATACGAAGCAGCCCATAACCCCGCAATACCTGCAGCAGATCACTGAAAAAGCCCGGCGGTTCGTAGCGGCGCTTGCTGATTAATTAATTTTATCGGTTTAGCATTGGTCGTTTCCGAAAGTTTGGTTAAATTTGGCTGGCATACCAGTATAAATCGACGATGCAGCGCTTTCTTTCACTGAAATGGTTTATAGGTACCGCAATCATCTTGGTTGCGTTGGTACTCTCTGGGTATTTTTACACTGCCCGTAAGTCCCACGGGTTGGGCAGTTCGGCGCTGCCGGCTGTGGTCGATTATAATTTCCACATCCGTCCTATCCTTTCCGACAAGTGTTTTGCATGCCATGGCCCGGATAAGAATGCACGGGAGGCCGACCTAAGGCTCGATACGGAAGAGGGGGCTTATAAGGCGTTGGTGGAAACGGCGGGTATGCATGCCATTGTGCCCGGCCACCCCGACCGGAGTGAGGCCTACCGGCGTATTACAAGCGAAGATGAAACCATGCGCATGCCGCCGGTGTCTTCCAACCTGGCCTTAAGCGGCCGCGAGGTGAGGCTTATCGAACGGTGGATTGAACAGGGCGCGGTATACAAACCCCACTGGGCATTCATCCCGCCGGAGAAGGCGGCCATACCCGACGCGGGCGACAGCGGTTGGCCGGCAAATGAAATAGACCATTTCGTACTGGCCCGCATGGAGGAAATCGGATTCAAGCCCAATGCGGAGGCTGAAAGGCATCACTTACTGCGACGGGTGAGTTTTGACCTCACCGGTTTGCCGCCTACCGAGGAACAGCTACAGCGATTCCTGAGCGATAAATCGGCGAATGCCTACGAAAAGATGGTTGACGAGTTGATGGCGATGCCCGCTTACGGCGAGCGCATGGCGATGCATTGGCTCGATGTGGCGCGCTATGCGGATTCATATGGTTACCAAGATGATGACATCCGTACGCAATGGCCGTGGCGTGATTGGGTCATCCATGCATTCAACGAGAACATGCCTTATGATCGGTTTGTGACTTGGCAGCTGGCTGGCGATATGTTGCCGGAGGCAACGAAAGAGCAGATATTGGCATCGGCATTCAATAGAAATCATAAAATCACCGAGGAGGGCGGGGTTATCGAGGAGGAATACCGCGTGGCGTATGCTATTGATAAGACCAACACGTTCAGCAAGGGCATCCTTGGGATTACCATGGAATGTGCCCAATGCCATGATCACAAATATGATCCGTTCTCGCAAAAGAACTATTTCCAATTGTATGCGTTTTTCAACAACTCCTTGGAGAAAGGCTTGGAAGGATTGGTGAATTCGGGTCCATCGAAAACCCCGCGTCTTACCATCACGCAGCACGATGTGGAAAGCATCCTGCGATTCATCAACAAAGGGGATGATACTTCGGCGGTATCGGTATCCGTCATGGGCGAGCGCGACGAGGTACGGCCCACATTTATCTTGGACCGCGGGCTTTATGATTCGCCCACTGAACGGGTGTATCCCGGCACACCGGAGGCAATCTTGCCCTTTGATAGCACAGCATATGAACCTAGCCGGCTTGGATTGGCCGAATGGGCATTCAGCAAGGAAAATCCGCTGACTGCACGCGTATTCGTAAACCAATTGTGGGCAATGGTCTTCGGGCGCGGCTTGGTTGCTACGGTAGCCGACTTCGGCAACCAAGGTGAATTGCCCAGCCACCCCGAATTATTGGATTGGCTTGCCACTGATTTCCGCGACAATGGCTGGGACGTGAAACGCTTGATGAAGCAGTTGGTCATTAGTGCTACCTACCGTCAATCCTCGCGCGTAACCGAGCGGCAACTAAACGAAGATCCGGAAAACATATACCTTACCCGTTCAAAACGATTGCGTCTGCCTGCCGAATCGATACGCGATCTGGCATTGGCAAGTAGTGGCTTGTTGAATACCGAGATCGGCGGCCCCAGCATAAAGCCCTACCAACCGGACGGCCTATGGGAGGTCACCAGTTCGGGGCGTGGCGCGTTGGCCAACTATGTGCAGGACCATGGCGACGACTTATACCGCCGCGGCATGTATGTGTTCATCAAATTGACCGTGCCGCCGCCCAACATGCTCATTTTCGATGCCAGTAACCGTGATATGTGCGAAGTAACGCGGCAACGCACCAATACCCCGCTCCAAGCGCTGGTGATGTTAAACGATCCGGTTATCCTTGAAGCGTCGCGTGTGCTTTCGGGAAGGCTGATGAAGCTGAAGCCCGGGGCGAAACCAGGTGCTTATATCGGGCAGGCATTCCGCCGCATACTTAGCCGCGATCCCAGCGAGAAGGAGTTGTCATTGATGGAAGATTATTACACGAGCGAGTTGGAACGGTATAATAACGCGCCGGATGCGGCGCAGGCGTTTTTGGCCGTGGGAGAGGCGCCGCAAGATAAAGCCGTACCCGTAGCGGAGCATGCCGCGTTAATGGCCGCTGTCCATGCCTTATATAATTTGGAAGAGGCGATTACGCGCACTTGATGTGTCTACGTAACGATTTGGAGATTTGAAGGCCTATCGGTAGCTGAAAAAAGCATGAAGAAAGATAATATGATTGCGAAGGAAGTGGAGCAAGCCAGTTTATTCCAGAACCGGCGGCAGTTTCTCGCGCGTTTAAGTGTGGGCATCGGAAGTGCTGCACTGGGGTCGTTGCTGATACCGGACCTTTTTTCGGGTAGTAGCACGGGTGGTGACCGCGCAGCGTCGATGCTTCCCCATTTTGCACCCAAGGCGAAGCGGGTGATTTACCTCTTCCAAAGCGGTGGCGTTTCCCAATTGGAGTCGTTCGATCCGAAGCCGAAGCTAAGGGAGATGATGGGCCAAGATCTTCCCGAATCGGTGCGTGGCGACCAGCGGCTTACGGGTATGACCGCAGGCCAGGCGACATTTCCGTTGGTGGGCTCCTATTATGACTTTGCGCAATACGGCAAAAGCGGCGCATGGGTAAGCAGCGTGTTCCCACACATGGGCAACGTAGTAGATGACCTGTGCATCATCCGGTCGTTACATACCGATGCCATTAACCACGACCCGGCCATCACTTTTTTCCAGACGGGTGCACAACAGGGCAACCGGCCTAGCATGGGTGCTTGGTTAAGCTACGGGTTGGGGAGTGAAAACCAGAACCTGCCTGCGTTTTGTGTGCTGGTATCTAAGGGGCGGGGCAATGGGCAGGGTGTCTATGCAAAGTTATGGACCAATGGATTCCTGGACTCCGTGCATCAAGGGGTACAGTTCATGGGTGGCCCCGATCCGGTACTTTACCTGAGTGATCCCGCAGGGACCGATCGCATGAGCCGTAGGGCGCTCTTTGATAAGTTGGCAGAACTGAATAGCATCCAATTCGATGCATTCGGCGACCCCGAGATTACGGCAAAAGTGCAACAATATGAAATGGCTTACCGGATGCAGACCTCCGTGCCTGAGGTGACCGACCTTTCGAACGAGCCGGACCATATCATCAAACTGTATGGACCCGATTGTCTGGTGCCCGGCACGTATGCCGCAAACTGCCTATTGGCACGTAAGCTTTCCGAGAACGGCGTTCGTTTTGTGCAACTTTACCATCAGGGGTGGGATCAGCATGGTGGCTTGCCCAGCGAGATGGCCATGCAAGCTAAAGATGTGGACCAGGCGTCGGCAGCGCTGATCACGGATTTGAAGCAACGGGGTCTGCTTGATGAGACCTTGGTTATCTGGGGCGGTGAATTCGGACGGACCAACTATTGCCAGGGTACATTGACCCACAATAACTATGGCCGGGACCATCATCCACGTTGTTTTAGCGTGTGGATGGCAGGTGGCGGAATTAAACCGGGCATCGTTTATGGTGAAACGGACGAGTTTGGATATAATATTGTCAAGGATCCGGTGCATGTGCACGATTTCCATGCCACCATCCTCCATCAGTTGGGATTGGACCACGAGAAACTCACCTATCGGCATTTAGGCCGAAGATACCGGCTTACGGACGTGGCAGGAACAGTGGTTAAGGATATACTGGTATAAGGATAGGAGATGAAGATTGTCCATTCCCTGCTGCTGAATCTGCTGGTTGGCCTCATTGTATTTATCGTGTTTTTCCTGGTCTTTGAACAAGCCATCGTTGTTCCGCCAGTATTGCAGGTATTGGGGCGCGCCCATCCGTTATTGTTGCATTTTCCCATCGTCTTGTTGGTGCTTTCATGGCTGTTGGCCTGTTTCGGCAACTGGTTCGCATTGCCGCCACAGACCGTCGGGCGGCTGGTATATGGCCTGCTTTTTGTCAGCGCTTGGACCGCAGCCATTACCGTGGTTGCCGGGTTGGTGCTTGCACAGGAAGGCGGGTATGAAGGGGGAGGTTTCCAATGGCATAAATGGATGGGGGTAGCCTTATGTTTCTTGGCGACCCTGTTGTTAATGTATCACCGCCGTGCGATTGGGGCCATGGGCCGATATCACATTTCATTTCAGGTGGGATTGAGTGTCTCGTTGGTGGTGTTGATCGTTGCCGGCCATTTTGGGGCCGCGTTGACCCACGGCGACGATTACCTTTTTGAGCCAGTACGCCGCAATCAACGAACGTTGGATGTCGAAACCGCAGTTGTGTTCCCCGATGTGGTTTACCCCATTTTGAAAGCGAAGTGCTTGAATTGCCACAGCAGTAGCAAAGCGAAAGGTGGACTTGTGTTGGCCGATACAGCTTCTTTGATGAAGGGGGGCGATAGCGGCCCGGCGGTGGTAAGAGGTTCGGTTACGGAAAGCCTTATCATTGAGCGGCTTCTGCTCGACCTCGACCATGAGCATCGGATGCCTCCCAAGGGAAAACCGCAGTTGACACCCGAAGAACTGGCATTGCTTCAAGCGTGGGTGGCTTCAGGAGCCAAATTCAATACACCATTGGCGGCGTTGCCCGCCGACGACACCATCCGCCGGCTGGCGACCATCCTTTATCCCGTAACGGAAGAGGTGTATGATTTCCCGGCTGCCGATGCCGATCTCATCAAGTCGTTAAACACCCCTTATCGTTTGGTCCGGCCGCTTGCCCAGTCATCGCCTGCCTTATCGGTAAGTTTTTTTGGTAAAACATTCTATTCAGCACAGTCCCTTCAGGCACTGGAGCAGATCGAGCAACAGGTTGTTTCGCTGACGCTTACTGGCATGCCCTTGGTTGCCGGCGACCGTGATGTGTTGGCGCACTTTAATAATTTGCGCGAATTGTCGTTAAATAATACGCCGGTGGATGACACGTGGAGCGATATGTTATCCGGCCTGCCGAAATTGCGTACGCTTAGTTTGAGTAGCACCGCGCTAACGGAAGCAGGCTTAGCTACCTTGCTGGCTGCGCCAGCCTTACGTACGATATATGTGTGGAATACAGCCATCGACACCACAGTGGTGGAAAGGCTTCAACAGCAATACCAGCATGTCCATATTGAACTGGGATATGTGGATGATGGGGAAACGGTGTTGCCGTTGAATGACCCGATCATCACGCCCCCGACAAAATTTTTCCGCGACAGCCTCCGGGTCACCTTGAGCCATCCGATACCGGGTGTGGTGTTGCACTATACCACCGATGGGAGCGAGCCTGACAGCCTTATAGCGCCAATTTATAAAGAGCCGTTTCCCATATCGGAAGTCACTTCCGTTCGTGTGAAAGGTTACAAATCGGGATGGATAGCCAGCAGGGAAGTCGCCCGGACGTTCCAACGCGCGGGTAGCGTTCCAAGCTCGGTGGCCTTATTAACACCGCCGAATCCCCAGTACAGTGCCAGGCGTGCCCATACGTTGTATGACCTTGAAAGCGGAGGGAATAACCATGCCGACGGGAAATGGCTGGGATTTCATGGCGAACCCATGATGGCCGTTTTATCATTTGATACCGCCACTGATATCCATACGGTCGGTATCAGCGTCAAGGAGAACTATGGTAGCCATATCTATCCGCCGCAACAGGTGGGCCTATGGGGAGGAGCGGATTCGGCAGACGCCCGATTACTCACCGAAATCCGTCTGGACCTGCCGGCTGCTGCTTCACCGACGCGCTTAGTGGAAATCCCGGTAACAGCAACCGATATCCGTTATTTGCGTGTGGAGGTGAAGCCTTATACGCCCATCCCCGAAGGCTATCCGGCGGCAGGCAACCCCGCTTGGATTTTCATCGATGAAATCATTGTCCGGTAAAATACAGCCGGCCAAGCCAAAAACCAAGTACATCGTTTGAATAGCCTCAAAACCCAACTTTTTTGGTGCCTTTCGAACCGACCCGTTAAAGTTTTACGAGGCCGGGCTCGTTTTGGGAAGGGCTTTCGCTACCTTTGTTTCTGACTGGAGAAGACCTGTAATTCGCAAGATGTTTTGACAAGTTGTGGCTGATATGCCGCTTGTGGGTGATTAACCAGATCAAGTAACAATGAACCGGCTTTTTGTCCGATTTCATAAGGTTGTTCTTTGAGTGAAGCAAGAGGGGGGCGTTCGAGGTATTGTATCACGGGGTTGGCGCCATAGCCAATCAGTTCGACGGAATCGGCTTTCGCCGCGAAATCCCGCCGCAGGCATTTCAGCGCATCGAGCATCACTTGGTCCTTGAAAGCGAGGATCGCGGTGGGCGGTTTGTCGAGCTGCATTAAACGTCGCGTCGCGTGAACGTTGCTGGCTTGTGTAAAGTCACTTTCTTGCACGAGCGATTTATCAAAAGGGATGTTATGTTGGATCAAACCATCCCGATAGCCCAAAAAGCGGTCGCGGCTGGTGGTCCAGTAAGAAGAAGCATTAATGCAGCCAATTCGTCGGTGCCCCCGCGATACGAAGTATGCGATGGCATCGATAGCGCCCGTATAGACGTCACTGCAAACGCAATGGTGCTCTTCGTTGATAGGCTTGCGCATGAAATATACAATTGGTGTGCCTGAGTTGACGAATTCATTGATATGGGTGGTGTCTACGGTCTCGCGTGATATTGCGATAATCAGCCCATCCACACGGTTGCTTTGCATGGTAATGAGGAGTTCCTTCTCTCGCCGGAGACTCTCGTGGCTTTGGCCGATAAGCACATTATAGCCATGGTCGTATGCAAATTTTTCGAACCCTTCTACCGCAGCCACATAGAAGTGGTCAAGCATGCTCGGTATGAGGATGCCCAATGTGAATGATTTCTGCTGCTTGAAACGGATCGCGCTTTGGTTTGGAACGAAGTGCAATTGCTTTGCTAGCTTTTTGACACGCTCTTTGGTGGTTACACCGATATTGGGATGATCCCGTAGCGCCTTGGACACGGTCGATGGCGAGAGCTTCAATGCCGATGCGATGTCTTTTAATGTAGCGCGCTTGTGGTCCATCAGGCAAATATAGTTAAAAAGCCGGAGTAAGCGGATACGGGAACAACATGGAATGAACGTATGATTTACTATAATTTAAATTAATGGAAACAAGAAGAACATTTATCCAGAAGGGTCTTTTAGGGGTGTCGGCGGCTACGGTGATGGGCCCATCTGCCGTACAGGCATTTTCCTCCAGTGGAGCTACCGGCGCGGTTGCCGCAGATCGGTTTGCGTTGGGAATTGCCGGTTACAGTTTTGTACATTTTGATATCGATGCGTCATTGGCGATGATGAAGCGAATGGACGTACATTTTCTGTGTATCAAAGATTTTCATCTTCCGCTTGACAGTACGGATGCCGAAATAGCGGCCTTTCACGAAAAATTGGCGGCATCTGGTGTAACGGGTTATGCCGTAGGGCCACTGTATATGACCAAAACCAAAGCCGAGATTGACAACGCCTTTGCGTATGCCAAACGTGTCGGGGTGAAATTGATGGTCGGCATTCCAAAAAAGGAAGATTTGGCGTATATTTCTGAAAAAACGGCCGAGTACGATATCCGGTACGCCATACATAACCACGGCCCCGAAGATAAACTGTATCCCAATGCCACGAGCGTTTTTGAGCTGGTGAAGGATTTGGACCCCCGAATGGGATTATGTTTCGATATGG
>NZ_JBMQOC010000123.1:0-4068 GCF_053550995.1 Parapedobacter sp. | reverse complement strand
ATGCCGTCATCGGCCGATCTATCTCCCGGCATTTATCCTTGAAGCCGATATCGATGGAGTCCTTGGCATTGGTACCGTGGCTATCCCATCCCCAATCAAACAGCTGCACGAAGCGCACGCCCTGCTCCACCAATTTACGGGCCAGCAGGCAATTATTCGCAAAGGATTCCTTTCCGGGCTGCGTGCCGTAAAGCTCATGGATGTATGCCGGCTCGCTTCCAATGTCCATCACTTCCGGCACGGCCACCTGCATGTTGAATGCCATCTCGTACTGCGCAATGCGGGCCAACGTTTCCGGGTCGCCATAACTGTTGTATTCTTCTTGGTTTACGGCGTTGATGGCGTCGATTGTTTGTTTCTTGAGGTCCCTGCCCATCCCTTCGGGGTCGCTGATGTACAGTACCGGATCGCCTTTCGACCGGCATTGCACCCCTTGGTACACCGATGGGAGGAAACCGCTGCCCCACACACTCTTACCGGCATCGGGCGTTTTACCGCCCGAGGTCAGTACCACAAACCCCGGCAGGTTGCTGTTTTCCGTCCCGAGCCCATAGGTCACCCACGAGCCCATACTCGGCCGCCCCAGTCGCGCATGGCCGGTATGCATAAACAGTTGGGCCGGCCCATGGTTGAATTGCTCGGTGTGCATGGCTTTCAGGAAGCTCACCTCATCCACCATCTTGCTGAAGTGGGGGAGGTAGTCAGACACCCATGCACCGCTCTGGCCATGCTGCTTGAAGTTGGCCTGTGGTCCCAGCATGTTGGGCACCCCCCGTATAAAGGCGAACTTCTTGCCCGCCAGCAGTGATTCGGGACACGGTTGGTTATGCAGCTTCTGCAATTCGGGCTTGTAATCAAACAGTTCCAACTGCGATGGTGCCCCGGCCATGTGCAAGTAAATGATGCGCTTCGCCTTGGCCGCGAAATGAGGTGCCCGTGGCGCCATCGGGTTCAACGACCCAAGGTCTATCCCTGCTCCCAACGGACGGCCTGCGGACGATGAGCATCCCCCAAGTCCGCCCAGCATGTAGCCCAGCGCCATACTGCCAACCCCAGCCACGCATTCCCGCAGGAAGTGCCGCCGGGTTACCGATTGTAACTGATACCGCTGTGCTTCTTTTGCCAACTTATCGATATCCATCATATCACGATTTCGTTAAAAATTCATCCAAATTAATCAAGGCATTCGCCACCACGGAAAACGCCGCGACGCGGGCATCACCCCGCTCAGCAGCCCTAAAGTCCCTATTGAATTGCGCCAATGCGTCGGCATCCGCCGAATAGTATGCATATGCTTCATCATAGAGTTTGCGTAATGCCTCCTTCTTTTCCACGGCTAGATCGCGTTGCATAGCCAGCCGATAGCCCAGCGTTATCCCCATGTCGATTCCATCACTTCCATCGCCTGCACCCGCAGCCATCCGCTTACCAAGATGGTAGGCGGCCTCGAGGAAAACGGGGTCGTTGAGCGTAGTCAATGCTTGCAGGGGCGTATTCGTCCGTATACGGTCTACTACACACACTTCGCGGCTCGACCCATCAAACGTAACGAATGATGGATAGGGGCTCGTGCGTTTGATGAAGGTGTATACGCCCCGCCGATACTGGTCTTCGCCCTCGCTTTTTCGCCATACAGCACCACTGTACACGGTCATCCACACTCCTTCGGGTTGGTATGGCATTACACTGGGACCAAACATTTTGTCGCTCAGCAGCCCGCTCACGGCCAGCGATTGGTCACGGATCTGCTCTGCCCCTAAGCGGAAGCGCGGCCCCCTTCCGTAATACTCGTTTGCCGGATCGGCCTCCAGCGCCCCGTCTTCAATCAGGGACGATTGCCGATAGGTCTTTGCCATCACCATTTCCTTCAGCAGGTCTTTTACGTGCCAATCCATGCTATGCATGAATTCGGGTGCCACCCAGTCGAGGAGTTCGCGGGGTATGGGCGGCGTGCTTTGGGTACCCATATCGCCCAATGGCTCCACGAGCCCCCGGCCGAACAGTTGCGCCCATAGGCGGTTCACCACGGTCCTGGCCGTAAGCGGATTGTCTTTACTCACCACCCACTGGGCAAATCCCAGCCGGTTGTCGGGGGCGCCGTCAGGAAAATCGTGCAGCGCCTCGGGCACCGCCGGCGCCACCGCTTCACCATGTACCATCCAGTTGCCTCGCTCAAAGACGTGGGTAGTCCGCGCCATATCCGATGGGTTTTCTACCATGATCGGTATCGCCGGGGGTTGGTGGTTCAGCAGCGCTAAAAAATCAGCCTCTTTTGCGGCGTACGCCGGATCTTCAGTTCCAGCCAATCGCGGGCGGAACGCCATCCATTCGATCATAGCAACTGCCTGTTCGTTCGAAATCGACGGATTGCGGAACCTCAAAAACAGATCGTGTGTTCCCGTTGTGGGCTGCATGGCAACCTCAATCACGCGGCTCCCCTGCGTGGTGGGTATGGCGAAATCAACGAGCACCCGGCCGGTCGGCGAATCGGCACGTATTTCCATGTGGCCACCCGGTGCCGCCCCAAAGTAACTTACATAAAAGGCATCCTTCCCATCGAGTGTGATGGCCTTCATCCGGGCAGTGCCCCCATTGCGCATGGCCAGCCATTTGGTGTCGGCCAACGCACCGTTCTCCAACGAGTCGCAATAATGTGCGTGGTATTTCGGTTCGAGCGTAGTGAGGAACAGGTCGGTCGACGCCAGCTGCTCGGGCGTGGCATATTGCGCTAGCCATGTTTCGATGCTATCTATCTGCCGCTGCTCCGCGGCACCGTACAGCCGTAGCTTCGGGTGCTCGCCGTAGGTGTCTTCGTCACGCGTATTATTGAAAAAGGCATACGATTTATAGTATTCTTCAAATTTGATGGGGTCATAAGTATGACTATGGCATTGCACGCATTCAAACGTCGTACTCATCCACACCTGGTAGGTGGTGTTGACCCGGTCCATCACGGCCGCCACGCGGAATTCCTCGTCGTCCGTGCCCCCTTCGTCATTATTCATCGTATTGCGGTGAAAAGCTGTCGCGATCAGTTGGTCCTTGGTCGGTTCCGGCAACAAATCGCCCGCCAGTTGCTCAATGGTAAATTGGTCAAACGGCATATCGGCATTGAAGGCCTTGATTACCCAATCGCGATAAGCCCATATCTCGCGGCCATTGTCTTTTTCATAGCCTTTGGTATCGGCGTAACGGGCCAAGTCCAACCACCACGATGCCCACCGTTCGCCGAAATGCGGCGATGCGAGCAGGCTGTCCACGCGGAGCTCATAGGCGTTTTCACGGCTGTCGTTCACAAATGCTTCCACCTGTTCGAGTGTGGGTGGCAGGCCCACGATGTCTAGGTGCACACGGCGCAGCAATGTTTCCTTGTCGGCCTCTGGCGAAAAGCCCATGTTCGCTTCGCTGTGTTTCTCCTTGATGAAATAATCGATATTGCTGGGGAAGCGGCTACCGCCGCCACTGAATAGCCCCCCCAATGAAAACCGGGGCTTGGGCACCGGCACGGACTCCGGCAGGGCATATGCCCAGTGCGAACCCCATTCGGCCCCTTCATTCACCCACCGCGTAAGCACGTCGATTTCTTCGTCGCTCAGCGGTGCCGCCTTATAGGGCATACGTAGCTCCGGGTCGGTTTCGGTAAGCCGTTTAATAAAGTTGCTATGGGCTGCGTCTCCGCGCTTAATTGCAGGCTCGCCCGATTCAGTGGCTGCGAAGGCCTCTTCTTCGAAGAGCAGACTGAAGCCGCCATTCTTCTTTACGCCGCCGTGGCAGCTGATACAATGTTTGTTGAGAATAGGTTTTACGTCGGCACTGAAATCAATACGCTCTTCGTTCCGTAGGCTAAACACGCCGATAAGCAGTATGGCCAAGCCGATTACGCTATATACCCCTATTTTTTTCCACATCTCTAGATTCTTCTGTTTACTGGTTAGCATCGTTATTCCGTCAACGAACGGATTGTATTTTCTTCCAACGATAGGGTTGGCTTAAACTCCGCCCCCTTCATATACATCACAAAGCTATGCAATAATTGGCGTGCCGCAGGCCTTTCGCTCATTTTTTGAT
>NZ_JBMQOC010000122.1:0-4974 GCF_053550995.1 Parapedobacter sp. | reverse complement strand
TTTTCCGTAAATGCAAAATCGGCAAGCAGGCCGTAGGCAAAGCCGAATTGTGGCGTGCTCTTGTGGTCGCCGGTATCCCCATACCGCATCCATGCAATATTCGGTGCGAAGGTAATGCCCAGCGAAACGGGCTTGTATTGGTAGGTGGAGCTATAATAATCCTGCGCCATGGCACGAGGGCCGCTGAACGTGATGAATAAAAAGACCAATATATAGAAGGGTATTGTTTTGTTCCGCATATCAATAAATCCGTGTAAATCCACTTATACTGTCTTGTCCCCGTTCCATCAAACCCCATCAAAATCCGTAACTTCGCTGCCAGCTAATAAACAAAAATGATGCTCAAAACCCGTGCACGACAAATTTATTGCTTTTTTTTAATTATCGGCCTGTTTTCATGCACTCGGACCGAGCGGGTGGATGTAAGCCACATCGATCTGTCTATTACCGTCGAACGCTTCGATAGGGCACTTGATAGCCTGAGTCCGACCAACATCCCGATGAAAAACAGCCAATGGCTTCGGCAGTATGGGTTTTTCTATGCCGACTATATGCAATATATGCTGGAGGCCGGCAATCCGTTGGACAGCGGCCAAGTAGCTGCGGTGTTGGAGGCGGTCATTGCAACGGCCGATTTCAAGGCGTTGAAGGCAAGTGTTTATGCAACTTATCCGGACATGGCAGAGCAGGAGGCCGGACTGACGGACGCATTCAAGCACCTGAAATATTATTTTCCGTCGATCGATATTCCCCGGGTCATCGCTTTTTTCTCCGGCTTTGCCGTGCAAACACCGGTGGGTGAAGATTATATAGGCATCGGGCTGGACATGTTCCTTGGGGCGAACTCCAAGTTTTATCCCGCATTGCGTGGTAGCATCCCGCAATACCTCACGCGGCGTTTCACTCCGGAAAACATTGTGCCCCGTGTAATTGAAAGCTATGTTCGTGAGAACCTGTATCCGCAGGATGCATTGGATGTGAGTTTGCTGCAGCACATGGTGTATCAGGGAAAAGTGATGTATGTGATGGAGCAGGCCATGCCCACTGTGGCAGACAGCCTGATGATTGGATACACTACAGACCAGTGGACGTGGGCCAATCATTTCGAGCGCGATATCTGGGCGTGGTTTTTACAGGAAGATTTACTCTATGAGGCCGATTACAACCGTATCCAGAAATACCTTGGTGAAGCCCCATTTACCCCCGAGCTGGGCGAGCAAAACGAATCGGCACCGAAACTCGGCGTATTCATGGGTTGGAAAATCGTGCGGGCCTATATGGAACGAAACCCCGGCACGGATCTCGCGGACCTGTTGGGCATGAAAGACGCCCAAAGGCTACTGGATGAGTCGCGCTATCGGGGTGGATAAGGTAATCATCCTACTCATCCTTCACTTCCACTTCGAAATCGAGCGAGAGGAAGGGTGCGATGTTGGTGCTCCCCGTTCTTCCATAAGCATGGTCGCTTGGTGTGAAGAAACGGATTTTACCCCCTTTATTGACCAAGGGTACGATTTTCTGCCATGCGGATATGACCCCGCCAGCTAAACTGAATTCCTTGTCGGTACCTGAGTCAAGTACATTGCCTTCGGGATCTTTCAACGTGTAATCGACCGTTACCGTAGAATCGGCCGTGATGGCATCGCCGGTTCCCTGCTCGATGATCTGGTAATAAATACGGTCCTCCCGCTTGGTGAAGTCATCGATATTCAACGACTCATGGGCAATCATCCGTTGGATCACCTGGTCCTCGTAGTCGATGAAATTGTCGTGTACAGTTACCACATAGTCCAGTGACGCGTTGGGAGGAATACCCACGCTTGGCCGCCCATTCCTGCCGTACATGAGCCGTGAGGGGACGATAATCCGGATTTTTCCATCGGTATTTTGCAATACCTCACGGATGACCTCTTTGAAGTCGCCGGGGCGCTCGACGGTGGGCGTACCGGCGTACGAAGACCCGAAAGGGAAGTAACCGAAGAAGTCGGCATAGCGGTTGTTGCCAGCCAAGGTATCCGCTGCGTTGTAGGTGCCGTCCAGGCTCTTTACCGTATAAACCACGGGATACTTCTCACTATAATCAATGGGGTTGCCGGTTCCTTCCTCGAGCACTTGGTAGAACAAATCGGTTTCCTTGTATTGATGCACGGTAAGGTTGTTTTTTTCAATGTACGCACGGATGTTCGCGTTGTCCAGCTCTTCAAACGATTGGTATTCTTTTTTTGAACACCCCATCAATGACACGATGGCCACGATACCGATAGCCGCAATACAAGGAGTCGATTTGATCATTTTATATCTGTACAGTTGATTTGAATTTGTATGCTCGGTATTAATTTGCGTCTTCGATATCCACCAATTTCACCTCGAAAAAGAGGGGCGAATTGGCCGGTATGGTGCCATTACTGCGTTGTGCGTAAGCAAGTTTTGAAGGCGTAACGAATCGGATGACCGCTCCTTTTTGTAAGCCATCGCCCGTAATACCGCCAAATACATGGGGTTCGGTTAGCAATTCACCGTTTTCGTCATATCGGATTTCCGTTGGGAAGAACACGGCCTGCCAAGCAAGGATGGTGTTACCCAAGTTCAATTTGGCACCCGACGCAGAATCGTCACTGTCAAACTCGGTACCGTTGAGTAACTCACCGACGTAATTCACGTAAACATTGGGGTATACCGTTTTGTAATTAAACGATCCCGCAGTTCCTGGGGAAACAATCTCATACCAAATACCGGTTTCCTCATGGAGAATAGCCCCGGGCATGTTGGCCAATACGTATTCCTCAATGACCGGCTTCTCCAATGCATACTGTGCTTCGGGATCATACGGTTCCCCATCTTTGATGCACGACGACAATCCCATGGCGACCAAAGCGCCCAACACCAATACATGTATTTTCTTCATCATTTCGTTGTTTCAACCTTGCAGGATGCAAAGTTATTTAAATAATCCAATTAATTGACCTGTTAACACTATTTAACAAACATAATCAACAAGTATGCCGCGCGTTATGTTTCCCAATCGTTGGAATTGGTTTGTTTCTCGGTATCTCATTTTTCTATTTGTTTTCGAATGTACAGACGGGCCGGTCGGAGGTTTCGCTACAGCAGCCACAAAAATAGCATGACGATCCATGCCTGTCGGTGTTCATTCCCGCGGAGTACCGAAAACCTGGACCCAGTAGCCGCCGTCGTGTGCGATGGCCATTTCCCGGTAGGCCTCGCGCATCAGGTTGGCGCAATGGCTGGGGCTATCCAGCCATTTCTGCACGGCAGTTTGTATATCGAAACTGCCAAAGGCGATGTTCTCCCCGTAGGTGAGGATGGAGCGGCTATCGTCGATATAGCCCGATTGCACGAGCCGGTTATAGAGGTTTTCGCCCGAGGGGCTTGTGTGGCTGAAATAGTTGTTTTTATGCATGTCTTGGGCGTGTGCCAACGCCGCTTGGTAGAGTTCATTGTTCCAAGTGACCTTGGTGGTGGCAGGTAGTGGTACATCGCCGCAGGTACAGCCCTCCTGCCGCCAGCGATTCACTTCCGCCAACGCGTTGACGGCATTGGAGTCTAAACCTACGACACCTTCTGGTTGGGTGGCTTGGTCATTGCCCGATACCCTGTCGGGTTCCTGGCCGATCACAGGCTCCATTGACTCACTGCCATTTGGCTCGCAGGCAAGTAACAATGCGAATACGCAAAAAACAATGACAGCAACGGACTTTAACATAGGTAATTGTTAATTTATTTGCAATAAACGTAAAAAAATTTAGTTATTCCAAATTTTTCCCCAGCGATTCCAGCAGCCGTGACAATTCGCTGGCCTTGATTACACCCGGGAATTTGAAGATGATTTCGAAGTGCTCATTGAGCAATACCCACGTGGGAATCGACAGCCGGTTGTCGATTTCTCCCAGTGCAAATGCGAGTTCATGGCGTCCGGTGGCTACGCCGGTGGGAAAAAACCGGTAGGTCTTATCGTTGAAAACCACCTCCCCCGTGGTTTCTGCATCCAGTTCGGTAAAGTATACCTGCGACAACGCACGTTGTAGTTCCCGATTTTTTTTGAGCTGGTTTTTTTGCATCCGGCAGTACATACACCAATCTGCTGTAATCAATACAAGCGCAGGTTTAGGGCGAAGACGCATGCTGTCCGTCAGTTCACCGATAGGTAAACGGGCTGGTTGCGCGTTGACCGTTGCCGGAGCGGATAAAAATAAAAGGATAAAAACTACGACACGCGTATTAGCCATATCTTTAATAAAAGCGATATCGGATACCCAAGAACCCCCTGGCGCCCTGGTTGGGGCCGAATACGTAAGACGGGTCGAACGTGAGGCCGTACGGGTTTTCGGGTGTGATGACTGCCTGGCCTTCGCCGTTAAACTCCACCAACTTGTCAAATGGGTCGTGCGACCGGGCAATGATAAACGGGTTTCCCCGGTTGGGGGTCCAATCCAGCAGGTTTTTCACGCCGCCATACACTTCAATGCCGTTCCGGAAGGCCTTGGTCAGCTGGATGTTCTGGATACTCCACCAGGGCGATTGCGGCGATCGCGGGTCGGCCTCACTCAACAGCGGCAAGCGCATCGGGCCATAGAGGTTGCCTGTATAATCCACGGTAAGTCCCGGGCGCTTCCATGTATAACCGGCATTCCATACGCCCGTAAACCGCTCGGTAAACAATTGCTGTACCTTTTGGCCATTTTCTTGGCTATACACATCCATGGCCGTGGCACCAGCCATCAATTTCAAACCATTCATCAGTGCGAGGTCCACATTCAAAGATACCCCCTGCGAGATCGCGTGGCCGTTTAAGTTGCCGTACAGGATCTTCGTTGCATCGGTATCGTAGTCGGCGATGATTTTGTTATTGAAATAGGTGTAAAACACGGTGGCGTCGAAGCCGATGATGCCACCGCTAGAGAGGGGGACTTTCTTCACGAAGTTCACATTGCCGTTCCAAGAGGTTTCGGGGGC
>NZ_JBMQOC010000121.1:0-119847 GCF_053550995.1 Parapedobacter sp. | reverse complement strand
TTTTCCGTCGCTGCCAAAAAGCCCTCCAAAATCGCCATCACCTGCGGCCGGCAGGATCCACACCCGCTGCCGGCACCGCTGGCGTCGCAAAGCGCGCCCAGCTCGGCACATCCCGACCGGATAAGGTTGGTCAGGTTCCCCTCGCCCACCTGGTTGCAACTGCAAACGACCTTCCCGATGACAGGCTCCTTCGCCGAGCCACTTCTCAACAGGCGTAGCCGTTTTTCACTGAGCTCGGTTTTGTTCGTTATCAGGTCTTTGAACTCCAAAAATTCGTTCTTGTCGCCGATCAAGATGGCACCAACCAATCGGTCTTGGTGAACAATGCACTTTTTGTAATAGCGTTTGGCCTTGTCGATGAAAACGATTTCCTCGTACCGATCATCGGGGCAATCTACCAAGCCGATGCTACAGAGATCGAACCCCTGAATCTTGATGATATTCATAAACACGCTACCCTGGTAAACGCTGCCTACATCGCCATTGTGGTAGCGTGCCACTACGGATCCCTGCTGTTCGGCCGCAGCGGTAATACCATACAGCGTCCCCTCAAACTCGGCAATCTCGCCGATGGCATAAATGGAGGGGTCGCTGGTCTGCAGCCGGTTGTTCACCACCACGCCGCGTTGGCACTGGAGACCCGCGGCCTTGGCCAGTTCGATGTTGGGGGTCGTGCCTATCGCAATGAGAACGGCATCGCATCTGATTTGCCGGCCGCTCTTCAACTCTACCTTGGTTACCTTGTTCCGCCCATAGTAAAGCTGCACTTCATCGTTGTAGTACACTTCACAACCCTGTTCCACCATCTCCTCGTGGAGCATCTGGCTGCCTAACGCATCCAACTGCCGGTTCAGGAAGCGCGACACCCGTTGCACCACGGTTATTTTCACACCCATTTCACGCAGGCTCGCCGCCATTTCCAACCCCAGCAGGCCGCCGCCTACAATAACCACGGATGCATCTTTGCGAAGGAACTTGCGGAGGTTATCGGCATCGGGGCGTCGCCGCATACTGAAAATGCCCGGCATCGCCGGGATATCCTTCGGCATCGTCGGCCGGCTTCCGGTGCTCAAAATCAATACATCATAAGGGGTCTTTATCCCCCGCGAGTCTTCCACACATTTAGCCGAACGGTCGATGCGGGTTACCGTCACTCCCCGGACATGGTTGATGCGGTACACGTCACGCTCCTCCTCGTCCTGCATCTTCACCAAGTCGCCCCACTGCTGGTCGCCACTCACGTAATGCGGCAGCATCACCCGGTTGTAAAACGGGAGGTCTTCGTTGCTGAATACCGTAATATCGTCTGCCGTGTTGATCTCGCGGTACGCTTTCACGAACCCGAAGGCGCCCGCCCCGGCCCCCACGATGACGATCCGGTCGAAAGGCTTCCGGTAGGGGGCCACCTTTACGGCACAGAACTTGAAATCAGGTTCTTTGGAGATGGGGTCCACCAGCGGGTTGGTGAGGTTGTTTGCCCTGTTGAGGTCAGATCCCCAGCTTTTGCCCCAATGCATGGGTAGGAACACGCAACCCGGTTTGATGGTGTTACCGATGGTGGCTTTCACCCGTGCGTTGCCCCGGCGCGAGGTGATTTCTACCAGTCGGCCCTCTTCAATGCCCAAGCGCTCGGCGTCAATTCGGTGGATCTCCAGTTGGGGTTCGCCGATATGCTGCTTCAGCTTGCTCACTTTACCGGTTTTGGTCATGGTGTGCCATTGGTCGCGGATACGGCCGGTTGTTAAAATAAATGGAAAGTCCGCGTCGGGTTGCTCGCTCGGTGTATCGGCATCGGGGCTATGGATGATGGCCTTTTCCGTGGGCGTATAAAACCGGTGGTCTTCAAATAAGCGGGATGTCCCCGTATCGCTCCGCTTCTGGTAGGGCCATTGAACCGTTCTGCGGCTATCTATCCGCGCATAATCCAGCCCGTCGATCCGGATCGACGTTTCCGCGGTGAGCCGTGCATGCTCCCTGTATATAGCTTCCGGACCGGCATAGTCAAATCCACGATACCCCATCTTTTGGGCAAAACGGCAGATGATCTCGGCATCCGGGAGCGCCTCTCCGGGCGGGTCGATGATTTTATGCAGATGGCTTATCCGGCGTTCAGAATTGGTCATGGTTCCTTCTTTCTCCGCCCAGGCGGCGGCGGGCAGGATTACATCGGCATATTCCAGCGTCTGCGGCTTATTGCTGATTTCCTGCACAACGACAAATTTAGCGTTTTTCAAAGCCTGCTCAACTCTCCGGGCATCCGGAAGGCTGGTGAGCGGATTGGTGCATAGGATCCAGATGGCTTTCAGCTTCCCATCGGCCAGGGCATCGAACATTTCGGTGGCGGTGAGCCCCGGGGTTTCGGAGATCGGGGTCCCTCCCCAGAAGTCGGCCACTTCCCGCCGGTGGGCATCGTTGTTCAAATCGCGGTGCGCCGGGAGCAGGTTGGCCAAGCCACCTACTTCCCGTCCCCCCATGGCATTGGGCTGGCCCGTTAGCGAGAAAGGCCCCGACCCCGGTTTCCCTATCCGGCCTGTGATGAGATTGAGGTCGATCAGCGACAGGTTCTTGTCTACCCCCTTCACGCTTTGGTTGAGTCCCATCGTCCACAGCGTCAAAAGCGACTTGGACCTGCCGATATAGGTGGCGGCTTGCCGGACCTCCCCTTCGGGCACGCAGCAAATCCTGGCGGCTTCTGCCACGGTCCGCTCAAACACCCGTGCTTTATACGCTCCAAACCCTTCGGTATGTTTTCCGATAAAGTCGCTATCGATGTCGCCATTTTCAATCAACAGTCTACCCAGCGCATAGTTCAGTACCATATCGGTGCCGGGCTGGATCTGCAAATGGATATCGGCGATGGCAGCGGAATCCGTCTTGCGGGGATCCACGACGATGATCCTGGTGTGGGGGTTTTGCGCTTTGTGCGCTTCGACCCGGCGCCACAAAATCGGGTGGCACCAGGCAGGGTTGGCTCCTTCAACCAACAGGCAGTCGGCCAGTTCGATATCGTCGTAGCAAATCGGTACCGAGTCTTCACCTAGGCTCATCTTATAGGCAGCAACCGCGCTGCTCATGCACAGGCGCGAATTGGTATCGATATTATTGCTACCGATAAACCCTTTAATGAGCTTATTGACCACATAGTACTCTTCGGTGAGGCACTGCCCCGAGGCATAGAACGCCACCGAATCGGGCCCATACGTTGAAATCAAAGATCGGAACACCGCCGCCGTACGGGTAAGGGCATCATCCCAGCTCACCCGTTGCAGGGGCATACCGCGGTGGTAACGCATTTGCGGATGGCACAGCCGATCGGACCGATCGTTGACGGTATACTGCAAATTCATGCCCTTGCTACATAATTTACCACGGTTTACGGGGTGGTCCTCATCGCCGGTCACCGTCACCAAGCCGTGTTTATCCAAATGAGCCTTCACTCCGCAGCCGACCCCGCAATAACAGCAAGTACTGGTTACTTCTGTTTTCTTCATCGTAAATGTTGTCCCATCCATCTTTTATGTTACCGATCAAGCACCCATTTGCGCGAAACCGCCTCAGCCAGTGGCTTTGCCTGGAACCGGGTAACGACAACCAAGAACCCGATGAAAACCACACCTATCCCGATATATTGGAAAGCATCCGCGTAGGTCAAGTGTTCAGCTTTGAAAAGGAACCCCACCAGCACCGCGCCGAGGTTCCCCCCTGCCCCCACGATCCCGCTGACCACGCCGATGTTGTCCTTATTGATAAATGGCACGATTCCGTAGGTGCAGCCATTTGCCATTTTCAAGAACAGCGCGAAGACCAACATGGATATCACGGCCAGCAACAACGTGTTGGACAGTGCAAATAACGTAATGCCCAAGCCTTCCAAAACCAACAACCATCCCAGCAAGGCCCCCTTCCCCCGCAAGCCAAATTTCCGGCCTATGCGGTCGCTGACCAATCCACCGAGCGCACGCGCAAATAGATTCATCCCCCCGAATATGCTGGCCATGGCGCCAGCCGCTATGATGCCGGTGCCGAAACGGTCGATAAAAAATGTAGCGGCCACGTTATCCACCGTAATCTCGATGCCGAAACACGCGGCGTAGGCCAGTGTGAGGATCCATACGCGGTAATCGCGCAACGCCACGGATAAGGCGCCCTTCTGGTTCCTAGCCGTGTTGTACCTCGGTGCTAAGTCCTTGAAATTCCCAGCTGGGGTATCCGTCGTATACCGGTGGTATATAAAAGCCATGAGCAGGAGGATGGCACCGGGCACCACCATCGCCAAACGCCATGAGTCGGTTTCATTTACGAAGCCCAGCGCTGCAAAACCGGCGGCAATCAATGGCATCAGCAAATTGGTGACCCCGCCACCCAGATTCCCCCAGCCACCGGTTACGGCATTGGCGGTGCCCACAATGCCGGGCGCGAACATCATGGACGTATGGAATTGGGTGATAACAAAAGAGGCGCCCACGATGCCGATGAAGAAACGAAATATCAAGAACGATGCGTAGCTCGTGCTGAGACCAATAAGCATCATCGGAATAGCCCCCACCATCAGCAGGATCGTGTAGGTTAGCCGCGGCCCCAGTGTATCGCACAGCTTGCCGATGACTAGACGGGCAATGATAGTGGCCGAAACGGAGGCGATGATGACGTTACCAACCTCACTTTTGGTCAACCCCAGCTGGTCGCGGATGATCGGCATCAGCGGCGCTACGCCAAACCATCCGAAAAAGCAGAAAAAAAAGGTGATCCAGGTGATATGGAATGTCCGCATCTGGATACCTTTAAACGAAAAAATATTGAGTTTGGTAAGTGGTTGCCGATTGTTAACCATTGCTATTTGATATGTTGTACGCCTAATTATATATACTACACCACGTTGCGCTTTACCGAAAAGGATGTCAGCGCTTCATTGAGGTTGACAACGTCGCCGATGACAATAATCGCCGGGTTACGCATACCGGCCTCCCGGCAGCATCGTGCCAGGTCGCGCACAGCACAGGTCACCTTGCGGCTCTCCGGCTTCGTCGCGTCCTGCACGACGGCAGCGGGCGTATCGCCTTTGCCGTGCATCACATAGGTGCGTGCAATCTCGGAAAGCTTGCGCATACCCATATAGATGACCACCGTCGAATTGCTTTGCGCGGCCAGCGACAAATCCGACGCGATATTGCCATCACGCTTCATACCGGTCAATACCCATACGCCTTCGCTGGTCCCGCGATGGGTAAGGGGGATATCCCATGTCCCCACTCCCTGCATACTGGTTATTCCGGGCACATAAGTGACCTGTATTCCCAAGCGCTTGGCCACAGCCCATTCTTCGAAGCCCCTGCCATATATATAGGGATCGCCTCCCTTCAATCGCACCACCGTCCCGTAGTGGGTACAGTAATACGCAATCAACGCGTTGATGTTGTCTTGTGGAATATATTTGCCGAAAGGCTTCTTGCCTACGTACCGCTTTATGCAATGGGGAGGCGAAATATCCAGCAAATCGGCATTTACCAAGTTATCGAATAGCACGACATCCGCCTTCGCCAGCACTTTACACGCTTTTAGGGTAAGTAATTCGGGATCCCCCGGACCAGAACCCACAATATAGAACATATTTTGTATATTTAACATCAAAAAATGATATATATTAATAATATGATAAACAAAAATACATTTTATTGTTAAATAAATAATATTAATTATTCATTTTTTATAAAAAAACTCTACTTTAGCAATCGTAAATAATATTATTTTGTCTTTTAATAAATTAATACGATTAAAATGCAGCAAAAAACAATAATTATTATTGGAAATGGCATGGTAAGTCATAAATTTTGTGAAAAAATTAGAAAAAAAGACAAAATTTCCAAGATAATAGCATTTGGAGAAGAAGAAATACGCGCATACGACCGTGTTCATCTCACCAGTTACTTCAGCGACAAGACTTTGGAACAACTTTACCTATCCGGAGACGAGTGGTATACCGAAAATGACATCGAATTACACCTAAATGACCCGGTCATTTCAATAAATCGGGATAATAAAACGATCACTTCATCGAAAGGTCTCCAAATCGACTACGATTTCCTGGTATTGGCCACTGGATCGGCCGCTTTTGTGCCCCCCATACCGGGGGTGGATAAAGAAGGTGTCTTCCCGTATCGTACCATCCAGGATCTCGACCGGATAAGGGCATATGCCACGCAGGCAAAAAAAGGCGCCGTCATCGGCGGGGGGCTACTTGGTTTGGAAGCAGCGAAGGCGCTCGTGGATTTAGGCATCGGTGCCTCGACGGTCATCGAATTCGCACCCCGCCTGATGCCGCGGCAAATCGACGAAAGTGCCAGCCGTACGCTGCAAACCAAACTGGACAACCTAGGGCTCAGTTGCCTCTTGCAGAAATCGACCAGCCAGGTACTTGGCGATAACCGCATCACCGGACTGGCCTTTGCCGATGGCACCCAAATCGACGTGGATATCCTCATCATTTCCGCCGGCATCAAGCCGCGCGACGAGCTGGCGACGGCTTGCGGCCTGGCCACCGGCCCGCGTGGCGGCATTATTGTTGACGAAAACATGCGCACGTCCGACCCGGCCATACTGGCCATCGGTGAGTGTGCCTTATCAAACGAGATGATCTATGGCCTGGTAGCGCCAGGATACGAGATGGCTGAAGTTGCGGCCTGTACGATCTGCGATGAAGAAAAATCGTTCAACGGCTTTGACATGAGCACCAAACTCAAGCTGATGGGAGTAGACGTGGCCAGCTTCGGCGACCCGTTCATCACCGAACCCCACGCCCGCACCATCCTCCTCGACGACGCCAACAAAGGCGTGTACAAGCGGGTGAACATCAGCTCCGACGGCAAACGGCTGCTTGGAGGCATACTCGTGGGCGAAGCCAGCAGCTATAACATGTTATTGCAGACCGTAAACAACAACATGCCCATCCCTGCCGACCCGGAAGTACTCCTGCTAGGGGAAAAAACCGGCAGCAAACCCAGTGGCCCGGGGTTGGATTCCCTCCCCGATTCGGCGCTCATCTGTAGCTGCGAAGGGGTTACGAAAGCCCAGATATGCGACGCGGTGACCAACGGGGGGTGCGAGACCTTCGACGGCGTGAGCAAACGCACCCAAGCGGGCACCGGCTGCGCCGGCTGTGTTCCCCTGGTAAAGGACCTGATTGCCCACACCATGAAACAGCAGGGCAAATACATCCGTGCAACCATCTGCGAGCATTTCAACTACAGCCGGCAGGAGCTTTATGACCTGGTGAAGATACACCAACTGAAAAGCTACGACGACGTATTGGATAGCGTGGGCAAGGGCGACGGATGCGAAACCTGCAAGCCGGTGGTGGCTTCCATCCTGGCGAGCCTATGGAACGAGATGATCCTGAGCCGCGGCAATGATGTGGTGCAAGACAGCAACGATCGGTTCCTGGCCAACATCCAACGCGGGGGCACCTACTCGGTGGTTCCGCGTGTGCCCGGAGGTGAAATCCATCCCGACAAACTGATTGTCATCGGGCAGGTTGCCAAAAAGTACGGATTGTACACCAAAATCACCGGTGGTCAACGGATCGACCTGTTCGGTGCACACCTGAATGACCTACCGGACATCTGGGAAGAATTGATTGCCGCCGGGTTCGAAAGCGGCCACGCCTATGGCAAGGCGCTGCGCACGGTAAAAAGCTGCGTCGGCAGCACCTGGTGCCGCTTCGGGCTACACGACAGCGTCTCCTTCGCCATCCAGATCGAAGAACGCTACCGGGGATTGCGGTCGCCGCACAAACTCAAATCCGCCGTTAGCGGATGTGTGCGCGAATGTGCCGAAGCACAGAGCAAAGACTTCGGCATCATCGCCACGGAGAAAGGGTGGAACCTCCATGTATGCGGCAATGGCGGCAGTAAACCACAGCATGCGCTACTCCTCGCCAGCGACATCGATTCGGCCACCTGCATCAAATATATCGATCGGTTTCTCATGTTCTACATACGGACTGCCGATCCGCTTACGCGGACGGCTACCTGGTTGAACAAGATGGAAGGCGGCATCGACTACCTGCGCAACGTGGTGGTGAACGACGGCCTGGGCATGGCCGAGATTTGGGAAAGAGAGATGCAGGAACTAGTCGATGCCTATGAATGCGAATGGAAAGCGGCGGTTAACAATCCCGAAATACGCAAACGCTTTGTACACTTCGTCAACGCGCCCGAAGAAAAAGATGATACGGTGCGCTTTGAAACGTTGCGGGGGCAGAAAAAGGCCGCCGATTGGAATGCATTAACATCATATTAAGAAACACTTGTTCAATCCACTATTTAAAAAACATTTTTTATGGAAACGTTAGCCACATCAACATCCTGGAAGTTAGCCTGCCGCGTAGAAGACACCATTGCGAATGGTGGGGTCTGCCTGAAGCTCGAAAACCAACAGATCGCCTTGTTCTATTTCAAACGGCGGAACGAATGGTATGCCACGCAAAACGAGTGCCCCCACAAACGGCAGATGATCTTGAGCCGCGGCATGATCGGGTCGCTTGGTGATAGTCCGAAGGTTGCATGTCCGTTCCACAAAAAAACGTTCGCCCTGGATACCGGAGAGTGCTTGTCGGGCGATGAATGCGCCATCAAAACCTACCCGGTAAAAATCGAAGACGGGTTGGTTTATATCGCGTTGAACAACTAAGGGCGGCCCCGGATATTGTCGCGAGAAACTTGTACCTTTACCCTAAAAAAGATGGCGAATATCAATATCCCAAGGCTCGACCTTCACAACTATACCCACGGCACGGCGGAACAACGCCACCGGTTCTCGGAGGATATCGGCAAAGCGTTCAACGAAACGGGGTTTGTGACCATTGCCAACCACGGCATGGAAAAAGCACTGATCAATGAGCTGTACCAGGTAGTGCAGGCGTTTTTCGCCCTGCCCGAAGCGGCAAAATCGGCCTATGAAATACCCGGTCTCGCCGGGCAACGGGGCTACACCTCCAAAGGGAAAGAAAGGGCCAAAGACGCCAAGGTTCCCGACCTCAAGGAATTCTGGCAACGTGGACAGGACGACAATCCCGTTGTGGATGAACTCCCCCGTTTCGACCAGGTAACCGGCGACGTGTTCCGGCGACTGGAAACGGCCGGACGCGAATTGCTCAAAGCGATTGCGGTATACCTGGGGTTAACGGAAGATTATTTCGAACCCAAGGTCATAAAGGGGAACTCCATCCTAAGGGCCATCCACTACTTCCCCATCGAAGATCCAGACAGCCTGCCCGACGACGCCGTGCGTGCCGGCGCGCATGAAGATATTAATCTCATCACCTTACTGATTGGCGCGAGTGCAGACGGATTGGAAGTACTCACCCGTGAGGGCACGTGGTACCCCGTGAAAGCCTACGGTGAAGACATCGTGGTGAATGTGGGCGATATGCTGCAACGGCTTACCAATAACAAACTGAAATCGACGACCCACCGCGTGGTCAACCCACCGCGCGAATTGATGAAGACATCGCGGTTCTCCGTGCCGTTCTTTTTGCATCCGAAGGCCAACATGAGCCTTGCGGCGCTCGAGTCATGTATCGATGCCGAGCACCCCAAAGCATATCCGGATATGACAGCGGGGGAATATCTAGACGAGCGGCTAAAGGAAATCGGATTAAAGATGTAATATCGGCTTACAACGCCCTGAGAATAGCTTCCAACTCAGCCTGCACAGACTCGCCCTTATCGGCATTATACCAATGTTGTAAGGCCGTCTTCTGGGTTTCGAAATCTGCATCTTCGGTCTTGAGCCGATCAAACAGCACTTGGCATTCCGCGGGCCGGGGCCCCCACGTGGCGAGGTCGACGCCCTGGCCATCCCGGATAATCAATTTCGGGATAGACTTGCTTCCGTTGGTGAGGTATCCGTTGATACGGAACGGCTCGGAATCGCGCAGTTCATACGCCACGGTGATCAACGGGTTCAATTGGGCCGCCAACTCGATAAAAGGCACGGAGTGCGCCGCATCACCGCACCAAGGTTCAGTAATCACAACCCATTGCTGGGGCTGGGAAACGCCCTCAACGACATCAATAAAGGTTCCAGACAATATGCCTTTCTTCAGCCAGCGGTTCATCCGCGACCAATTGAGCCGCGTGTAATCGAGATACGCCGGCTTGTCATAGGGCGCTTGGGGGGCCTGATCTTTCAGTATTTGTTCGAATCTGTTTAAATATGCTTGAAAATCCATATATGCGTTCGTTTGACAATCGGCCACAAAGGTACATCTCCAAGCGGATGTTAAGGTCGGCAGAATGTCAAAGAAGAAAGGGGATCTAAAATATCGCCGACCTAAGAATCCTTTGTATCTTGGCAAGCGTTATGAGAACACTCGATGTAAAAACGAAAATCGATCCCCACCAACACCTTAAAATTGCGGCGTTTCGGAAAAACATCCGTACCACCACACCGCATAAACACAACAGTTATATGGAGTTCGTTTTTCTAACCGACGGACGCGGCACCCACACCATTGATGGGGAAACCCACCGGGTGGCACCTCCGGTGATATTCACTATCCGAAAGGAGCAGGTGCACCATTGGGAGCTGACGGGCGAACCCGAAGGCTATGTACTTATCCTCAAAAAGCAATACGTTGAAAATAGCAGGGATATGGCACTGCGTGATCTACTGACCCAGGTCAGCACACACACCTGTGTTCCAATCGACGCTACGAACAACTTGACCAAACTCTTCGAGTTACTGTTGGAAAGCTGGAATCGACACCATCCCTACCAAGCGGACGAAATAGATGGGTTGTTAAAGACGCTTCTGAGCAGCATACTCCGGTATGCCCAGCCCAAAAAACAACCTATCCAAACCAACAAGGACCTCTACTACCGGTATGTGGAGATACTTAGGCATACGGAATCGTTGCGCAACAACGTCGCGCACTATGCCGCAGTACTAGCCACGTCACCGCAGCACCTCAATGCGGTTTGCCGGAAGACGACCGGACAGTCTGCAGCGACGGTTTTGGCAAACCACTTGGTCAGTGAGGCCAAACGCCTGCTGCACTACACCGAACTGACCGTAAAGGAAATCGCCGCACGGTTCGATTTCGCCGACAGCTCCCATTTCATCAAGTATTTCAAGCGACACGTCGGCCTGCCTCCCCAAGCGTTCCGAAAGCAGGCATAAATAAAGATGCCATTTATTTTTCAAATATACCGTAACCCACCCGTCCATCGCCTTATCTTTGCCGCAACGAACGATACATACCATGGAATACACCATACATAACCTCCGCTTGCTCCTGTTACCGTGTCTTTTTTTCCTTGTAATCGGCACGCCCGCCCTGGCACAAACAGGGTCGATCACCGGAACGGTGCAGGACACAACCACCGGGAACCCCATACCTTATGTCAGCGTTTCCCTGTACCCATCCGGCGATTCCGCCGCCACCGACGGGCTACTTTCCGATGAAGGTGGCCATTTCCGGTTTGCTAACGTCAAAGAGGGGCGATACCTCGTTCGGTTGACTTTTTTGGGCTACGAGACCCTTTCTTTAAAAGAAGTGAGCGTAACAGGAAACCAACCGACTGACCTGGGCATTATTCGCCTGGTGGGGGCATCGCAATTCATCGACGAAGTAAATGTCAGTGGCCAGCAATCGCAGATCGTGAATAAAATCGACAAGCAGGTCTTCGATGCCGATCAATTCGAAGCTTCCAAGGGGGGAACGGCCATTGACGTACTCCGCAATATGCCGTCCGTTTCTGTGGACGGGCAAGGCCAGATCTCCATGCGCGGTGCGCCGGGATTTCTTTTGCTTATCAATGGAAAGCCGGTGGTGGCCGATGCTACGGCCATACTCAGCCAACTACCCGCCAACCAAGTGGAAAATATTGAGCTGATTACCTCCCCTTCGGCCAAATACGACCCTGACGGACGGGGTGGAATTATCAACATAACAACCAAAAAAGGCGCTACCGACGGGTTGGCATTGATAGCCAATGTACAAGGAGGGCTCCCCTCCATGAACGATTTCGGCAATGCTGCCCCACAATCCCGCTACGGCACGGATATTACCGTAAACTACCGGACGGGTGCTTGGGACATCTCCGCGAGCGGCAATTACCTCCGCAACGATAACGCCGGGTTGCGCGACGGCGAGGTATATACCATCATTGGCAACCGCAAAACGGTCTTCCCGTCACATGGCGAGCGCAGCTTTGACAAATACAACTATGGGGGTCGGTTCAACGTGGGGTTCACGCCCAACGAACGGAACGCGTTTTCCGTGGGCTTCTTCGCCGGCCATCGGTTCCAAGACCGTATTGCCGACATCCATTACAATAATGTGGCCACCGACGTAGCGACGGGCACGGTGATTGGGAGGAGCCAATATTTCAATCCCAACCTGCAAACCAAGCAAGGCGATTTCATTTTGGGTAGCCTGGATTATACCCATACCTTCAAACAGGGGTCGTCGCTGACATTCTCGGCGCTGTATGAGCGTGCCGATCTGTATGGATCTACGCAAAACCGGAACATCGAGGGCAGCGATACCCTGCAGCATACGGTTAGCACCTATCGGAATCCGCTTGACGGCTTCCGCGGAAAAGTTGACTTCTCCGTTCCACTGGGCAACGGCACATGGGAAAGTGGCTACCAATATCGTTGGGACAAGCAGGATGGTCAATTTATTTACCGCGTGCAGGAACTGGATGATGCGGGTTTGGTTACCGTACCGGATTTCAGTGGCGCCGTGGCCGCAGTGAATCAAATCCACTCCTTTTATACGCAGTATGCCGGCAAAACAGAGCAGTTGGAATATACGGGTGGATTACGATACGAATACGCTTACCGCGATTTGTTGGTGCAGTCTGTTGACGATAACGACTATCAACTGAAGCTCCGCAACTTATTTCCCTCGGCCAGTGCGTTATACCACATGTCCGACCATTGGAAGGCCAAAGCGGGCATCAGCCGACGGGTACAACGTACCAGCAATTTCGAGCTGAATCCGATTCCCGAGCGAGAACACTCGGAAACGCTGGAGCAGGGCGATGCCGATTTGTTGCCTGAGTTCATTTACCTGGCCGAATTGGGGGTCGTCGGCGAATTCAAAAAAGGGTCGGTTTTCGGCACGGTCTACTACCAGGATATCGAAAATCCGATCCAGCGGGTTAACAGCGTATATGCAGACACCATTTTGAACCGTGTATACACCAACGCTGATCGGGCAAGGCGGACAGGCGTTGAATTGGGGCTAACTTACAACCCTGCCAAATGGAGTCAACTTTACTTGGGAACCAACCTATATCAAAGCAGCATCAGTGGCGTCGTACTGGATGACATGGAAGAGCGCGAAAACCGGGCTTGGGTATATTCCATCAGCGGAAACGCCAACATTGATCTGACCCAACGGCTGAGCGTACATGGCAATGTAAACTACCTGTCATCCCGACCGACCGTACAGGGTGAAGACTCCCGGTTTTTATCGCCCAGCTTGTCGGTGAAGCATACCTTTATGGACGGTGCCCTCACCGCGCTCGTGCAATGGCAAAACATTGGCATGGGTATATTCGACAGTAACCAACAACGGATTACCACGTGGGCACCTGATTTCTATACGACCACCAATTACATCTACGAAGTCGATGTCGTCATGCTCAATCTTTCCTTTAATCTCAATCGGCTGACCCGACAGTTGCGGCTTCCCAACAGCGAATTTGGGGATAAGGAATTTTGAGGCGAAAAAAAAAGAAATTTTATTCATACCTTTGTTATCGTTGAGAGATTCAAGCGTACATATCGGCATGATTGTCTTGTTTTGCTTGGGCGTCTTTTTGATACCCATACAAAGCCGTGCTTGCGCGGAAACATCACCGAAGACCGAGCACGCCACTACCTGCTCGACAGAACAATCCGAAAAATCAGCGCATAACGATTGCTGCACAACCGCCTCCCACGAAAAAGGTAAACCTCAGCACGATTGCGGCGAAAACTGTAAGCATAACGCTTGCAGGTGCAGCACTTCAACGTGTTCTTCAGGTTTGGCAATGGTCATCGAATCAAAAGAAAAAGAGCCATTTGCTGACGCCGGAAAGGAACCCTTCGGTTTTAAAGCCGTTCACTATTCCCCGGGCTTCGGCTCCGTTTGGCTACCGCCCAAAATAAGCTAAACAGTTGGCTTAGTAGCCATACGTGTGCCTTGTCGAAAGCTGGAACCAGCTTTCTGGCATCCTTCATTCATCCATCATTTAAATTTTTTATACATGAACGCTATATCAAAACTATTGATGGTGATCGCCGTATCACTATCCTCCATAAACGTTTTCGCACAAATCAAAGATGCAAAAACAACAACCATCAAAATCTATGGCAATTGCGAGATGTGCAAAGCGACCATCGAGCAAGCAGGGACGGTAAAAAGAGAGGCCAACGTGCAGTGGGATCAAAAAACCAAAATGGCGACCCTGACCTATAGCAGTGGAAAAACCAATCCCGATGAAATCCTGAAACGGATTGCCTTAGCCGGTTACGACAGTGAAAGCTTCCTGGCCCCCGATGACGTATATGCAAAGTTGCCCGAATGCTGCCAGTACGATAGGGTCTTAAAACCATCCGGCCAAACTGAAATGCCGCATGCCCATCATGAGGCAGCTTCATCCGCACATGCGAAAACAAAAAACGCATCGCAACTAAAACCCGTATTTGACGGGTACTTTTCCGTGAAAGATGCGCTGGTTAAAACAAATGCCCCTGACGCATCCGCAAAAGCAGCGGACTGGCTCGCGGCCATCAGCGCCGTCGAAATGGATAAGCTCTCCGGTGCCGAACATACCGCGTGGATGGAGGTATTGAGTGGTTTGACGGCAAATGCAGAGCGGATTTCCCTGTCAAAAGACATTGTTGAGCAACGGGAAGCCTTTGCGGCACTATCCACACAACTCTATGCACTGGCCAAGGTATCCAAGCTGGGATTCCCCGTTTATTACCAGCATTGCCCGATGTATGATGGCAGGGGGGCAAACTGGCTGAGCAAGGAAAGTGCGGTTAAAAATCCATATTACGGCGCGCAGATGCTTACCTGTGGCCAGACCGTCGAAACCCTTGAACATTCGATGTGATTACGATGTTATCGTTCATGACAGGTCGCCATTTTTAAATTCTTGGTTATGCAAAAATACACTTGCCCCATGCATCCGCAGGTGCTAAAAGACGAACCGGGTAAATGCCCACGCTGTGGCATGGCATTGGTTCCCGTGGGTACGCATCCCACTTCCCACGCACATAACGGGGAACATGCACATACCGGGCATAGGTCTAATAAGGCAAAGGAACATTTTAATAAACATGAAGGGCACCATACCCATGACTTCCTGGAGCGCTTTTGGATAAGTCTGGTCATTACCGTACCTATTCTGTTGCTATCGGATATGATACAGGAATGGGCAGGTTTCCATTTTACTTTTCCCGGCGACGACTATGTGTTGCTAACGTTGGGGACCGTGATCTATGGATACGGCGGCCTGCCCTTCCTAAAGGGAATGGTCGGTGAGGTCAAAGCCAAAGCCATCGGGATGATGACGCTTGTCGCCATTGCCATATCGGTGGCCTATAGCTATTCGGTTGCGGTTGTTTTCGGCCTCCAAGGGATGGATTTCTTTTGGGAATTGGCAACCCTTATCGTGATCATGCTATTAGGGCATTGGCTCGAAATGCGTTCACAGATGGCAGCCTCTAGGGCGCTACAGTCGTTAGTGGCTTTATTGCCAAACGACGTTACCGTGGAACGGAACGGTGAAACGGTGAAGATAAAGCTCGAAGACCTGCAAAGTGGGGAAACCGCTGTCATCAAACCCGGCGAAAAAATACCCGCCGATGGTGTGGTGACCGATGGCCTTTCGTACATCAACGAAAGTATGCTTACGGGAGAAAGCGCCCCCGTGAAAAAGGAAGCGAACAGCAAGGTCATCGCCGGCTCCATCAATGGCGATGGCGCATTGAGGGTAAAGGTTACGGCCGTTGGAAAAGACAGCTACCTGGACCGGGTAATCAATCTCGTACAGGAAGCACAGGCGACCAAATCCAACACACAGAACTTAGCAGATCGGGTGGCCAAATGGCTGACCCTCATCGCCATTGCCGTTGGCTTCGGCACTTTTGTCTATTGGTTTGCCCTTGATGGAGATATGGCCTTCGCCCTGGAACGAATGGTAACGGTCATGGTAACGGCTTGCCCGCACGCATTAGGCGTGGCTATTCCGCTGGTGGTCGCTATTTCCACGACGCTTTCTGCAACGAATGGGCTGCTGATCCGCAATCGTACCGCATTTGAAGCAACCAGAAAGTTATCCACTATTATTTTTGATAAAACCGGAACACTCACCCAGGGGTCTCACGCTGTGGAACGGATCATCCCATTGACTGAACGTTACAGCGCCGACGAAATTATCCAATATGCCGCCGCTGTACAACAAAACTCAGA
The DNA here is from genome assembly GCF_053550995.1 of Parapedobacter sp. Classification (NCBI taxonomy): domain Bacteria; kingdom Pseudomonadati; phylum Bacteroidota; class Sphingobacteriia; order Sphingobacteriales; family Sphingobacteriaceae; genus Parapedobacter; species Parapedobacter sp. Next base: position 103,370 of record NZ_JBMQOC010000121.1, on the reverse strand, counting down.
GCACCATATCGCCAAGGGCATCACGGCGGCCCTCAAGGAAAAGAAACTTGCTTTATGGAAATCCGATCGCTTCAGTTACCTACAAGGTATCGGTGTGAAGGGTATGGTCCACGGCAAAACGGTCGCCGCAGTCGGTCCGAATTATTTCAATGAGAACAAATTGCCTCTTCCGGAAATCCCAAAGGAAATCAATCGGGAAGCCGAAACGGTAAACTTTGTCCTACTTGAAGACCAACTTGTGGGCATCATCACCTTAGCGGACAGTATCCGCGATGGCTCCCAGCAAGCGGTCAATGAACTGCGGAAAATGAACATCCAATCCTTTCTGCTCACCGGCGACAATGAACAAATCGCCGCAGCGGTGGCTGGGAAGCTGGGTATGGATGGCTATCTGGCCAATGTGCTTCCCCACCAAAAACAGGAGAAAGTGAAAGCGTTCCAAGCCCAGGGTGAAACCGTGGCCATGACCGGCGACGGTGTAAACGACGCTCCTGCATTGGCGCAGGCCGAAGTGGGGATTGCCGTCGGATCCGGTACCGATGTAGCTGCCGAAACCGCCGACATCATTTTGGTGGATAGCGACCCCCGGGACGTGGTTAAGCTCATTGACTTCGGTAAGCGCACCTACCAAAAGATGGTTCAAAACCTCATCTGGGCGGTAGGCTACAACATCGTAGCCATCCCGTTGGCGGCCGGCCTACTTTATCCGAACTTTATCTTAAGTCCGGCAATGGGCGCCGTACTGATGAGCGTAAGCACCATTGTGGTGGCTATTAATGCGAGCCTCCTGAAGATCAACAAACAGATGAAATAACGAATAACTCCATGCGATAAGCGCAGAAGAAACAAAACATCAATAAATGAACAGACATAAAAATGTATTTTCAAAAATAGGGCAAGCTGTATTGATGCTACTGCTCTGCACATCCGCCTCATTTGCGCAAAAAGTAGTACGTTATGATTTATACGTTAGCGATACACTCGTCAATTATGCCGGTAAAGAAAAACGGGCGATAGCCGTAAATGGGCAAATCCCCATGCCTACCCTTACCTTTACAGAGGGTGATACCGCTGAAATCGTGGTACACAACCGGCTCGAAGAAAGCACTTCGCTGCATTGGCACGGCGTATTCCTGCCCAATAAGGAAGATGGTGTACCCCACCTCACCCAACAGCCCATCAAGCCCGGGGAAACCTATACGTACCGGTTTCCCATTATCCAACACGGCACACATTGGTACCACTCTCATTCGGGATTACAGGAACAGATTGGGATGTACGGCAATTTCGTCATGAAAAAACGCCGCGACGATAGGACTTTCAGAAAAGGGATCGATGATTTACCTACCGTGCCCCTCATGTTAAGCGAGTGGACAAACCTCAACCCCGACAACGTCAACCGGATGTTGCACAATGCCAACGATTGGGCGGCCATCAAGAAAGACGCTACACAATCATACGTTGAGGCCATTAAGGAGGGCCAGTTCCACACCAAAGTAACCAATGAATGGAAACGGATGCTGGCAATGGACGTCAGCGATGTATATTACGATAAAATCCTGATCAACGGCGAAAATGCATCAGACTTAAAAACCGTAGACGGTGAAACGCTCAAAGCTGGAGATCGGGTAAGGCTCCGCGTATCCAACGGCGGCGCGTCGTCCTACTTCTGGTTGCGCTACGCCGGGGGTAAAATGACCGTCGTTGCGAGCGACGGAAACGACGTCGAACCGGTTGAAGTCGACCGGCTGATCATTGCCGTGTCCGAGACGTACGACGTTGTGGTTACCATCCCCGAAGACGGTGTGGCCTACGAGTTCCTGGCGACCACAGAAGACCGGACACAATCCGCAAGCTATTTTATTGGCAATGGCGTCAAGCAGCTTATTTCGCCGCTTCCGCGACTGAAATATTTCGAGGGGATGAAGATGATGAACGACATGATGAAAATGAATGGTGACCTGGACGACATGGGAATGAAGATGAGCCTGAACCGCATGGACATGAACGTGGTGATGTACCCCGAAATTACTGGGGAAACCGAAAAAAAAATGGATCACAGCAAGCACGGCATGGACATGGATAACGAATCCAATCGCTATGATGCAAACGCGCTGGGCGATATCGTTACCCTGAATTATGCCATGCTCAAATCGCCACATAACACGGCACTCCCCGAAGATGCCCCGGTAAAAGAACTGAAATTCACCCTCACCGGGAACATGAACCGCTATGTATGGAGCATGGATAATAAGATACTTTCCGAAACGGATAAGATACCGGTTAAGAAAGGCGAAATATTACGCATCACCATCTACAATAATTCCATGATGCGCCACCCGATGCACCTGCATGGGTTTGATTTCAGGGTGATCAACGATCACGGTGAAAATGCACCGTTGAAAAACGTCATGGACATCATGCCGATGGAGACCAACACCATTGAGTTTTTGGCAAATGAGGAGGGCGATTGGTTCTTCCACTGCCACATCCTGTATCACATGATGGCCGGCATGAACCGGGTGTTTGCGGTAGGCGACTATCAAAACCCCTATTTGCCCGACAAGGCGAGAGCCTACAACGCTTTGCAGATGGAAAGCAACATGCCACATTTCATGGTCCAGAATGATTTTGCTACCAATGGAAACGACGGGGAGGCCATGCTCCAGAATGCTCGGTGGTCATTGGGCACCGAATGGCGTTTAGGCTATAACGCGATGCATGGGTATGAAGTGGAGACCCATTTGGGACGATTTATCGGCAAAATGCAGTGGTTCATGCCGTTTGTCGGGTTTGACTGGCGATATCGGAAAATGGGAATGGACGAGCACGAAACCAACCTATTCGGACAGAAAAATGAAAAAGACACACGTCGGGCCGTTAGCTTGGGTTTTATGTACACGTTGCCGATGCTGGTCGATTTCCAGGCCGAAGTCTATCATGATGGCATCGTGAGGCTGTCCTTGATGCGCGAGGATATCCCCATCTCAAAACGGTTAAGGGGAGGTTTTATGGTTAACACGGATCTCGAGTATATGGGTGATCTTCGGTATATCATCACGAAAAACATCGGTATCCGTGCTCACTACGACAGTGATATGGGCTTGGGGGCAGGACTAATGCTCAGCTATTAATGTACGGTAAATGTACAATGGCTGGGCAATAGTCCTAGCCTTAGGCTATATGGAGCGGTGTGGCACCATTCAATGCGCAAAGGGGAACACTTCGCTTTCCCGATGTGCTTCGTCCATAAGGGCAGCAAGTTGTTCGACGAGCGATGGGTTTTCTCCGGCCAAATTTGTAGTTTCCGCCGGGTCCGTAGCCAAATCATACAGTTCAATGGTGGTTTTTTCCTTGTTTTTTGTCTGTAGGCGCACCGCTTTCCACTTCCCTTGCCTCACTGCTTGCCGGCCACCGCCTTCATGAAATTCCCAGTACAGGTAGGCATGCTGTTGTTGTTGGTCGTCGTTACCCAACAACGTGGGCAAGATAGATACGCCGTCTGTATAGTTGGGCGGGTTGGTTCCAGCTAGTTGCACGAAGGTCGGCATAACATCCCAAAATGCTCCAACAAAATCATTTTGGCTTCCGGGCTGTACTTTTCCCGGCCACCTTACGATAAACGGAACCCGTATCCCTCCTTCATACAGATCGCGCTTATGCCCACGTAACCCACCCGAACTATTGAAAAACCGGGGATCCGCGCCGCCTTCCAAGTGCGGTCCATTGTCGCTGCTGAAAACGACGATCGTATTTTCCGACAGGCCCAGCTCATCCAGCTTGGCCAATATCTGGCCTACATAGGCATCCATCCGGCTCACCATCGCTGCGAACGTAGCGCGTGGTTTTTCCACCGACGCATACCCCCCTATTGCCGCCTCGGGGCCATAATCATTTCCCTTATGTGGGGTTTCGTCAAAGCTGTTTTCATACTTCCGGTAATGTTCGTCTTCCGGACCCTGCAACTCGGCATGTGGCAGTACCGTGGGTACAAATAAGAAAAAGGGCGTATCCTTATGGTCCGTAATAAATTTCAGGGTCTGTTCCTGAATAACTTCCGGTGCATATACCGCCTTGTTCGCCAAATCGTTCCCTTCCAACACCACCTTTTCATCGTTATGCCACAGATGGGTTGGGTAATAGCGGTGCGATTGACGCTGGCAATTGTAACCAAAGAAGGTATCAAAGCCCTTTTGGTTGGGTGCGCCACCCGTACCCACCATGCCCAGCCCCCATTTGCCAAACGCCCCCGTTGCATAACCCGCTTCCTGTAAGAGTTGGGCAAAGGTCTGCACGGAGTCTGCCAACGGGTATTGCCCTTCGGGTTTTATTTCCTTATTGCCACGGATGAAGGTATGTCCGGTATGCTGCCCCGTCATCAGTGCAGATCGAGACGGGGCACAGACCGTTGTGCCCGAATAGAATTGCGTGAAACGCATACCCTCCTCGGCTAAACGATCGATATTCGGTGTTTGGATGTGTTGTTGCCCATAGGCTCCCACATCGCCGTAACCGAGGTCATCGGCCAAGATAAAGACGATGTTTGGCTTTGGCGCTTCCTGCATTTTGGGGTTACAAGCGACGTGAAAAAGCAAGGCGAAGGTTGCTACTGCTATTACTACTTTATTCATATGGTATATAATTGGAGTTAAATAACATTTCACGCCCTAACGATCCTCCACGGCCTCGCGTTGCCGTTTAGGCAATCCCGCCACCACCAAGTCATAGCTATGGTCAATGAGGTCCATCAATTCATTATCGCTTAATTCACCATTGCAGGCCACCTGGTTCCAGTGCCGTTTATTCATGTGGTAAGCCCCTTGGATCGTATGGGGGTGGCGGTCGCGCAATTCCCACGCGTACTCGGGGTCGCACTTGGCACTAAACGATAGCGGCTGGCTATCCAGCCCTATGAGGAGAAACATTTTATCCACCACCTTAAACACGAGCGCGTCCGGCCCGAAGGGGCAACTTTCCGTGACCGCAGGTTTGGCGAGGCAATATTCACGCAATTGTTCGATGTGCATGTTAAGTCTTATGTCGTCAGCCGAAAGTCATACGTTACGCTACAAACATTGGAATCATCCAGCACGGCAACGGCTATGCATCAATTCGCCGATAACGCCTGATCGATGAATCGCTGGTTGTTTTCATCCGAGTCTTTGTATTTTGTACGGAGCTCATCCAGCTTATGATGCAGCGTCTCCCTGATATCCTTGTAAGCAGGATCATCGTATACATTCCGCATTTCCTGTGGATCGTTTTCTAGATCATACAATTCCCATTCATCCACATCGTAATAAAAATGGATCAGCTTGTAGCGATCGGTGCGGACGCCATAATGCCGTTTTACCATGTGTATCGAAGGATATTCATAGTATGTGTAATAGATCGCATCCCGCCAATCTTTGGTTTCACCGGCAGCAAGCTTCCGGAACGATTCGCCCTGCATGTCTGCCGGAACCTCCACACCCGCATAGTCCAGGAATGTCGGCGCAAAGTCTAAGTTCTGTACCAGTGCATCGGTTTTGGTGCCCGCCTTGATTTCTTTCGGATAGCGCACCATCAATGGTGTACGGAGCGATTCCTCGTACATGAACCGTTTATCGAACCATCCGTGCTCACCCATATAGAAACCTTGGTCTGACGTGTACACAACAATTGTATTTTCATCCAGCCCATGTTCTTCCAGGTAATCCAATAGCCGCCCCACGCCATCGTCCACCGCGGCAATCGTACCGAGATAGTCTTGCATATAACGCTGGTACCGCCAGTGCATCAATTCCTCTTTTGACATCGATGGGTAGCGGTTTTTGAAGTCTTCATTGATCGGGTCGTATACGGCATCCCATGCGGCACGTTGGGTGGAGTCCATCCGACCCAGATTATTTTCATACGCATTTTTATCCCAGCTGAGCGTGCTCGGGATACCCAATTCATCCATCAATTCCGGCCTAATTTTAGAATCGCCGGCCCAATTCATGTCTTTTAAGATATTCATCTCCGCAGATTTGGCCGCAGTGCCCCTTCCCTCGAAATCGTCAAATAGGGTTTTCGGCTCCGGGAAGGCCATCTTCGTATACGTTGGGTAGTGCCGCTCGGCCGGCAGCCATTCCCGGTGCGGCGCCTTCTGATGGAAGAGCAGGCAGAAGGGCTTTTCCTTATCGCGGCCGTCCAGCCATTTCAAGGCCAGATCCGTTGTAATATCGGTTACATATCCATGAATCCGCTCCTTTTCACCATTCACTAGGAAATCCGGGTTGTAATAATGGCCCTGCCCGGGGACCACTGCAGAATAGTCAAATCCCTGCGGAAGACCATCCATATGGATTTTACCCACCATGGCCGTCTGATAGCCCGCCTTTTGCAACAGCTTGGGAAAATTATCCTGCGACCAGTCGAACTTTGCGATATTGTCTACCTTTCCATTGATGAAGCTGTGCTTGCCCGTTAGGAGAACCGCCCGACTGGGGGCACATAAAGAATTCGTTACCGTTGCACGCGTGAACAATACCCCCTCACGGGCAATCCGGTCGATGTTGGGTGTTTGATTTAGCCCATAACCGTAAGCACTGACTGCTTGGTAACCATGATCATCGCTCATGATGTAGACAATGTTGGGCCGTTGGTGTGCTGTCTCTTTCGGGTTTTGGGCGCATCCCCAAGCCAATACCAAAGCTGTGAATGCAAGCATCGGGTTATTCATGATGTGTTTTCGTCGGTATGCCACTATCTTTTGTTTATAGCTATACATGGTTATACGTCCCCAATTTGCTAAAATCTAACAACTCATTTTAACATGACTTCCCATGCGTTGCTAGGTCGACAATTTATAATTGCTTGTCTTTCCGTATCCAATTCGTCGAAACCCCGCGCAATCCTATGTTCGTAATCATGTGCATGGTTTATAAAAATGGGAATCGTCCGATTAATTAAGTCGTTCGGGTTTACCAATACCAAAAGGATCTTTCAGAATGGTTTCGGTAAGCTCAGCAATACATTTTGTGATTCTTGTGTACCGCTTTCTTACACTCTTCCCATTCTTTGAACGCCCTTTGGGTAAATTCTATTTCCATAGCTCGTCCATTGTCATTTTCATTGTACGCCCGTCTTGATATCCTTTTCACGTTCTTGAATTTTGCAACAAATCGGCGTTGTATGTTGTTTTGCCTTCCTCAAAATCAACCTTCAGGGCTTTCAATACAGCCTTGATTGCGGTTAGCTTCCCACTGCTGCCTGGATATACGATTAAATATCCCATAACGCAAAAGTACTAAAATATTTCTATCCACCGCCGGCTCGTGTAGGTGTACCTAAATCACTTGATAACCGACCAACTCTCCTGCTTTGCCTTTCGATTTTTACAGTCATCGTCACGAAAACTAATGAATAATCTGGAACAATGGTAGCTATGCATGGTGGTCGGGTAGCTGATACCCTACCGACATGTGCCATTAAGTGTATCTATCTAAAATGAGCGTAGATTCAACATCCGGTTCAAAGATTTGAGCGGCCGTGGCAAACCCTTTGTCAACGGTTTGGGTTCAGGATTTTCAACACGGGTAGAACGAGCATTACTTACCCAATTCACTTAAAATACCGTTCCAATGTATATTCCGGCTGCCACTTATCCGGTTTACGCCGCAACGTATCGGGATCGTATGCCATCGGCTTAATCCGATCGGACGTCAGCGCAAGGGTATCGCTATTCGCTTGCTGGTCTTCCTTCAATAAGGCCAGCAGCGCCTCCTTTTTACGAAGGAACCCCTTCTTTTCAGCTAGGTTATTCAGCTCCAACGGGTCGTGTACCAAGTCGAAAAGCTGCGTGTAATTCCGCTCGGGATAGCGGATGAGCTTCCAATCGGCTGTCCGGACTGCGCGGACGGTGTTGCGGTAGGCCGTAAACAAAGACGGCCGTACCTGCTCACGCGCCCCCTGCAATACCGGCACCAAGCTCTTGCCATCCACTTGGTCGGGCCGGGGCAGTCCGGTGAGCTCTGCCAACGTGGGGTACAAATCATATAGATAGGTAAGCGCATCGAATGTCTTGCCGGCGGGTACCCCCGGCCCTTTGATAATCAGGGGTACTTTAACGCTATGTTCATACAAGCTCTGCTTACCTAATAAACCGTGGCTTCCTACCGCCAGCCCGTTATCGGCGGCATACACGATCAGCGTATTTTCATACTGGCCCGTACGTTTCAGAGTTTCAATGATACGGCCGATTTGGTGGTCCAGGTGGGTAACCAACGCGTAGTAGTCAGATAGGATCTGCTGAATCACCGCTGGTTCCCTTGGCCAGCCGGTCAGGTTCTCGTCTCGTACCATCAGGTTATCAAACTGGAACGGATGATACGGCATGTAATTCCCCGGGAGAGGCAGGCTGCCATCGGGATAATAGTTGATGTAACTTGCCTCGGGCGAATACGGGTCATGCGGCGCGGTGAAGGCCACATAGCAAAAAAATGGCTGATCGCTCTGGGTCTTGGCATGCTGTTCGATAAAATCGATGGCCGATTGCGCGAACACTTCGGTGGAATATCCTTTATCGGTTGGCTCTCCCAGTTTTCCATTTGCGTCATAATCTCGCAGGGGCACCTCATAATGGTTAGCCATCCCTCCGAGATATACATTTTTGGCCCACTGGAAACTGGCTTCGAACGCTCCTTTTTCATTATGCCACTTGCCGGTACCGAACGTGGCATATCCGGCTTGGGCAAAATGCATGGGCAAGGTATGGATTCCCTGTAATCGGTCGTACACGTGGAATAGGCTCTTGCCGCTCAATAGCATGGCCCGGCTGGCCATACAGACAGCCCCGTGGTTCCCGCCCATTACGTAGGCATTAGAAAAACGGCTACCCTCTCCGCCCAACTGATCGATATTTGGTGTACGGATGTAGGGATTGCCCGAAATCCCCAATGCATCGGCCCGTTGGTCGTCGGCAAAAAGAAACAGTACGTTGATTTTTTCCGGAGGATGCGAAACACCGTTTCCCATTAAAAGTGGTACAAACAACAATAAAGCAAATACGAGGCGAATCATAATTTAATGTGTTCACGATAATCTTACCTTTCCAAAAGCAAGTAATTAAGAGATATGCCCCAATTATATAAATAAAATTTTGATTATTTGGACGAGTGTTTATCCGTTTTCCCAATTTTAAGATGCGAATTCGGATCATCATCATCCAACTCTCTACAAAATGGCTAGCACATCGCGACGTACCGCTTCTGGCGATCGTACCCCTTGCTGCCCAAGGGCATCCTTGCCGACGACCTTGGTTACCGGGACAAATGTCTAACCTCTCTAATCGCCTAGCACCTAAAATGACACAATGTCATGACGGCGTCATTTGGAATGACGCTTTTTTCATCATCAGGGGCCAATTGGCACCAAACCCGCGATTGGCACAAGGCTTGTTACATGGATAGAGCAACTGATTTTATCAAGTAGAAAAAGGAAATAAAGATATGGCAAAAATTATTGGAATCGACTTAGGAACTACCAACTCTTGCGTAGCTGTGATGGAGGGTAATGAGCCGGTAGTCATCACCAACAACGAAGGCAAACGTACCACGCCTTCGATTGTAGCATTCGTGGAGAATGGTGAGCGCAAGGTGGGTGATCCTGCGAAGCGCCAAGCCATCACCAACCCGAAAAAAACCGTCTCTTCCATCAAGCGGTTTATGGGTACCACTTATGACGAAGCAGCCAAGGAGGCTAGGCGTGTACCTTACAGCATTGTAAAGGGCGACAACAACACGCCCCGCGTGGAAATTGATGACCGCAAGTATACGCCACAGGAAATTTCTGCAATGATTTTGCAGAAAATGAAGAAAACCGCGGAGGATTTCTTGGGCCAGGAAGTATCGGAAGCTGTGATTACGGTACCCGCTTACTTCAATGATGCACAACGCCAGGCGACCAAAGAAGCCGGTGAAATTGCGGGATTAACGGTAAAGCGGATCATCAACGAGCCGACAGCGGCAGCGCTTGCTTACGGGCTGGACAAATCCAGCAAGGACATGAAAATCGCGGTATTTGACTGCGGTGGGGGTACACACGACGTATCCATCCTGGAACTGGGCGATGGTGTGTTCGAAGTAAAATCAACCGACGGGGATACCCACCTCGGTGGTGACGACTTCGACCAAGTGATCATCGATTGGTTGAATGAGGAATTCAAGAGCGAAAACAACGGCTTCGACCTGAGTAAAGACCCGATGGCATTGCAGCGCCTGAAAGAGGCTGCGGAAAAAGCCAAAGTGGAATTGTCAAGCGCTTCATCCACTGAAATCAACCTGCCCTATATCACGGCAGACCAAACGGGCCCCAAACACTTGGTGCGCACACTGAGCCGCGCCAAATTTGAGCAATTGGCCGATAGCTTGATCAAACGGACGATCGACCCCTGTAAATCAGCATTGAAAAATGCCGGTTACTCCGCTTCCGATATCGACGAAATCATCCTCGTCGGTGGATCGACCCGCATTCCGGCCATCCAGGAAGCGGTGAAGAAATTCTTCGGCAAGGAGCCTTCCAAAGGGGTGAATCCCGATGAGGTGGTTGCACTCGGTGCAGCGATCCAAGGGGGGGTGTTGACCGGCGAAGTGAAAGACGTCTTGTTGCTTGACGTAACCCCCCTGTCATTGGGTATTGAAACGATGGGTGGCGTCATGACCAAGCTCATCGAGTCGAACACCACCATCCCGAGTAAAAAATCGGAAGTGTTCTCAACGGCGTCGGACAGCCAGCCGTCCGTGGAAATCCACATCTTACAGGGTGAACGGCCCATGGCCGCGCAGAACCGTACCATCGGACGCTTCCACTTGGATGGCATACCACCGGCCCCACGCGGCGTACCGCAGATCGAAGTGACCTTCGACATCGACGCAAATGGTATCCTGCATGTTTCGGCAAAAGACAAAGCAACCGGCAAGGAGCAAAAAATCCGGATCGAGGCTTCGTCTGGGTTGACCGACGACGAAATCCAAAAGATGAAGCAGGAAGCGGAAGCCAATGCCGAGGCAGACAAGAAAGCCAAAGAGGAAATTGACAAGCTGAATGCCGCTGATGCCCTCATCTTCTCGACAGAAAAGCAACTGAAAGAGTATGGTGATAAGATCGGTGCAGATAAAAAAGCACCCATTGAAGATGGCCTGAAAAAACTGAAAGACGCGCATGCAGCCAAAGACTTCGATGCAATCGATGCGGCGCAAGCCGAATTGCAAAATGCATGGAACGCCGCCTCTGAGGACATGTACAAAGCCTCCCAGGAAGCTGGCGCCGCCAACGGGCAAGCACCAGGAGGTGACGGAGCACCGGCAGATAATGCCGGCGACGACGTGACCGATGTCGAGTTCGAAGAAGTCAAAGACGACGACAAGAAATAAGTTAAGTCGTTCATTATAACAACGAACAAAAAAACCTCGCAGGGCAATCCTGCGAGGTTTTTTTATGGCGTCTGTTTTTTTTAATACTAAAACAGCTTATCGGGGTACACCCCACTATTCACCAATTTAGCAATGCTTTCCTGTACAATGGGTTTATCATCCGGATAGGTAACGCCAAACCACTTCTGCGACGTAGGGAGTACTTTAAAGGTGGCTTTGCCCTGCTTGATCAGCTCATCGGCTACCTTGGGGATCAAAAACTCCGATTTCGGATTGTCTTCGTTGGCCGGCACAAATGCCTTGAATAGTTCTTCACTCTCCTTAAAAATTGCCGGCGTAAAACCCCAGAAGTTCATCGATACGCGGCTGCTCCTGGGTAATTCGGTTTCCACCCCATCCTCTTCGAAGAAAATGCGTTTTTCACCATCCACTTCCTTAAAGTAAACCTTGAGCCGCTCATTGATCTCGGTCATATTTCCTTCATCATCTACCTTACATACCCCGCGCGATACCGAACCATAGTCCGAAAGGGTCTTGTCTATCTGGTAACCCATCAAAGAAAACTTATCGTCGGCCACTTCATACGTGAGGAACTTCGCCATTTTTTCGAAGGCTTCATAACCGTAGAAATCGTCGGCATTGATGACACAGAACGGCTCATTGATTTGGTTACGCGCCGAAAGGACAGCATGCGCCGTACCCCAGGGCTTGGAGCGCTCGATCTGCTTATCGATACCGAAAGGAGTCAAATCATAACTTTGGTACACGTAGTCGGTCTCGACTTTCCCGGCTAGTTTAGGCTCGAATATCTCCTTGAACTTCGGTGCAAATTCTTCACGGATAATGAAACTTACTTTTCCGAATCCTGCCCGGACGGCGTCATAGATCGAATAATCGATAATCGTTTCACCGTTGGGCCCGAAAGGGTCTATCTGCTTCATGCTTCCGTAGCGACTGGCCATACCTGCCGCTAGAATTAACAAGGTGGGTTTACTCATTATTTTAACTTATTAAGATGAATTTGTATTCTCAAATGGCCAAACCTACCTAAATTCCCTTTGATATAAAAATACCTCCGGGGCGATAGCGCCTCAACGTTTCCTTCTGAACATCGCTGTTACCAAACCATTCGCTATGCGGGCCAGCAATTTGGTCGCCTCCCGGGCCAATGTCGTCGTCGCAGCCTTTTGTGCGGCCTCCAACGGGGTCTGCCGCGTGCTTTTCCGAGATCTGCTTTTCGCTTCTTCCTTGGCTTCGGCGGTACGTGCCTCGGCTGCTACATGGGCCTGCAACTTTTCCTCGAGTATCTCCGATGCACTCCTACGGTCCACGGTCTGGTGGTATTTGTCATACATGGGTGAGGCGCCGACCAGTTGGTCATACGTCTGTTCATCCAACGGCCCCATTACGGCACGTGGGGGTATCAGGTGGGTGGCCACCACTTCCGTGGGAATACCTTTGTCGTTAAGCACGGTAATCAGCGCCTGTCCGATACCCAATGTGGTGAGCACTTGGTCTATCTCATAAAAATCCGATCGCGGATAGGTCTTCACTGTTTTACGCAGGGCTTCCGCATCGTTGGGTGTAAACGCACGAAGCGCATGCTGCACGCGGTTTCCCAATTGGCCCAATACGCTCTCGGGGATATCGGTGGGCGATTGCGTACAAAAGAATACACCTACCCCCTTGGAGCGGATAAGCCGTACAATCTGTTCCACTTGGGTGAGGAATGCCTTCGGCGCATCTTTAAAGAGCAGGTGCGCTTCCTCGAAGAAGAAAACCAGCTTCGGCTTGTCGAGGTCGCCCACTTCGGGAAGGTTCTTAAACAGCTGGGACAGCAGGCTCAGCAGGAACGTGGAAAATAAGATGGGCTGATCTTGAATGTCTGAAATATTGAGGAGGCTGATCACCCCCTTACCATCGACCCGACCGAATAGGTCATCGATCTCGAATTCCTTTTCGCCGAAAATATCCGACACGTCCTGTTGCTCCAGCGCCACTAGCTTACGCAATATGGTCCCCGAGGTGCTACCGCTGATGCGGCCGTACGTATCCTTGATTTCCTCCGCACCGGGCCCATCGGTCAGGTAACCCAGCAGCTTCTTCAGGTCCGCAAAATCAACCAGCGGCAACTGGTTATCTTCAGCATACTTGAACACAGCGGCCAATACGCCTGTCTGTGTATCATTCAAGTCGAGAATCCTGCCGAGCATCACCGGACCGAAATCCTCCACGGTGAGCCGCATGGGATTGCCTATTTTTCCACTCAGTGAAAAGAGCTCAACGGGAAACCCCGAAGGCTCAAACGGCCATTGCAGTGCATTGCCGCGTTCCACCAATGCCGGATTCGATTCGCCCGGCTGATGCAACCCCGAGAGATCGCCCTTAACATCAAGTAAGAATACGGGTACGCCGGCATCCGATAACTGCTCGGCAATCAATTGGAGGGTACGGGTTTTTCCCGTGCCGGTGGCACCGGCAATGAGGCCGTGCCGGTTCATCATCTTCAGCGGCAGGTTCACTTTGGCTTGCGCGAGGATTTCTCCATTCAATAGCCCGGCCCCCAAGAAGATGAAAGCCCCTTTCGGATTATAGGACGCAGTTACTTTCTCGATGAACGTCGTTTGATTTCCCATATGCCTTGTAACCAAATAATGGCCGAAAGCTACATACTTCCTTGGGAAAATACAAATGGCCCCACCTTATTTGCCTGTCGCCGCCGGCCTATCGGCGTTAGTCGTTACCGATAAATGCCCGTTTAAGAACCTCCAGGTAACCCAATCCATGCACGGTATCAGGTTCGAGATAACTACCCTCCGACCATTCGTTCCACGCGTTGATGGTAATGAGTTTAGGTTGGTCGGGATGGGCATCGGCATAGCTTTTCGCCTTTTCCACATACGTAGCGAATTTTTCCGGGGCTGGGTTGGTAATGTATCCTGCCTTGAAAAGGAAACGCGGGTTCGCATCCCAACCCACCGTCAGATTCGGGAAATAAGGAATGGAGAAATCACGGTCAAAATCTGCCCACATGGCCGTAGACGCTTCAGCCCATTTCGTGTAGTCGCCGCTAGGATCCTGCAAGTGTGCCCAGCAATAATTGGTGAGGCTACTGAACCCAAAATATTCCAAAACTTTATCCTGTGTTTCGATCCGGTCGCCCGGAACGCCCGCGATGGTCGAGGGGAGTGCCGACCAAAGGATCCCCTGCAGGTGCAATCCGGGGAAACCTGCGGCCTTAACCTTTGTCCGGAAATCATCCAGCGCTTCCTTTGTCTGCTGGGCACCTCCTAACCCATCGATTAACGTTTGCAGCTCATAGATACAAAATACGGGTTCGCCATTGATTTTGTAATACGATGGGTCAAGGAAATAGTTTTTGATCACACGATCCACCACCACGTCAAATTGTTCACGATCGACCCCTCCCTTCCAGATCACTGAATCGATCCGGGGGTTATCTACATCCCAGTAGGTGGTCGCATCGTGATTTGCCCACATCAGGTAAAAGTTCATGCGCCCATTGTTGGCTTTCATGAACCCGCTATCGATACAGCTTTCCAGGAACGGCTGCCCCTCGTACCAATACCAGTCAAAGATGAACGTGTTGACTCCATGGGCTACGGCCGCCGTTATTTTCTTGTTCATATCCGCCGAATCGGCTTCATCCAGATATCCCCACAGCGGTACCTTCGGCTGCGCATGCCCCTCCTCTTTGGGTACCGCATTGTAGATGATTTCCCATTCGCCTTTCTTATCGGGAAACAAGAATTCGGCCCGGCGTTCATAATGATAGGCCGGCCAGTAGAAGGCTGCCACATCATATGCCTGCTGCTGCTTTTCCTGGCGACAGGCCATGGCCACCATGGCTACGAACAACGCTCCGGCAAGCCACTTCATGGATGGATGGTGTAAATTCATCGTTTATCTATTTTGTTTCCGTCTTTTTTTGCCATATGTACCGATAGTTAAACCGCCGGTTAGGCGCGGTATCCCCATCGACACACAAGGAAATCGGATCCTCCAAACTCGCCGCATTGTCACTCCATTTAAAGTCAAAACTGAGTTGATCCGTATCCAAGCCCAATATTTTCCTCGGGATGGCTAATTCTAATTGATTGCCTTGATAGCGATACTCGAGATCGGCAACTTTTGACCATGGATTATCCCCATTCGTCGCATCATAGCGCATGAGTGTCGTTTGGCTTCCATCATTTACCTGCTTATTTACCGCGAAATCATAACCGAACCACCCTGTTTCCGGGTCTTGGTCGGCATCGATAAGCAATAGCATCCAATGGTTGTCCGTATGGGGTGAGAGGTAGCCAGAAGTCTCGACATAGAAAGCGATCGATTTCCGTTGGACGGCTACCTTGCTGGTTACGATGTCGTTCCGGCCGGACACATTTGTATAATGAAGTCCCCCATATCCCTTGTAATCACGATGGGCCACATCGGCCTTGGTATCCCGGTACTCCACATCGATCTGGTCCCATTCCGCGAAATCACCGTCGATTGCCACCGCATGAATACCATATGATTCCGGAATCGGTCGGACACCCTTATACCTGCGGATGTTCTGGGCCATCTGCATATAATAATTGTCCGTATACCCCCCCTTCATCGGTTGTATGCCTCGATTGAATTCAGCGTTATACTGGTCAATAAAAATAAACGGGCTTTTGCGCCGCATGAAATTTTGCGTTTTTCCCGCTTCCGAATCGTACTTCCCAGCAGTCCATTCGTTCCAGTCATTAATGTATAGGAATTGAGGGTCGGCGTGAAGCGCCTCGTCCCATCGTTCCTGGAAGTAGATTCCATACCCCTCCGGGTGGGCAACCGTTTTCCCTAACCAGGGCACTTCCGTTGCTTCGGGCATGTCTTGGTCATTCAGGGTGGGTTCGCCTTGTTCCCGGGTCCATGATTTCCCGATCAGCGTCGACGAATGTTGGGCAGGCGTTACCGCCGCTTGCTCTTTTTTGCCCCGGTGCCGGGAAAGCAGGCTATCCGGATCCATAAGGCGTACCGCCTCGTTACCCAGATCGTAGCCGAAGCTCCAGTTGTCTTCGGTACCTACAAACCGTTCTCCTGCCCATTTATGATAGCCCCACCACATGGTACGCAGTGTAAAGAAATCTTTTACCTCTTGCGTATAGTCGGTATAAAACTCCTCCGTATAGGCCGGATCACCGTAATGGGGATGGTTGACATCGCTTTTAGCCTGGGGGTCGTAGTGTAGATTGGGTTGTTTGGCATCCTTCCCATTGGCGTCATATTTGGGGTTGCCATTATATAAGAGCAACGGCTTGCCATCCCAATAAAACCACAGATCGCGGAAACGCTCGGCTTCATAAATACGTTCGTAGAGGTCCTGGACCACGGTAATCACCGGCCCATTGAATGCCCAGAAACAAAAACGTGGCACTTTATTCCCTTCGGCCTTCATTGCCTGCATGGTGGTGAAAAGCACTTCCCATTCTTCCCAGTAACGAACGGCATTGGTTACGTCCATCACCAATACATCGACGCCCGCATCAGCCAACATCGACATATCCTTTCGGATGACATACGCATCTTTGCTCAGGAAATATCCCATCTCGGGCTCACCCCAGTGATAAGCCCCTGTTTTCCACAGCGGATGTTTCGCATCTAACCGGGCTCCGGGATCGGCCGCTAATATACGGGAAACATCGGCGGCGTAGGGTGCCGGTAGATCGGCACGATCGTCACCGTGCCAAGTGATGTAAAAAATACCGACTACCCGCCGCTGGTCATTTTTTACGGGGCCTACATCCTCATAATCGGGCATTGTACGACCCAGAGCGTCCGAGGCAACCCACGTATCCGGATAAATATCCCGAAAGTAGGTACTATCCCTGCCGTGCTTTGCCGCCGCAACCTCCTGTGCCAACGAATAGGTATTCGCAGCCAACAGCGCAAGTGCAATGTATATACTAATATATTTCATAATGGTCCTGCATAAAAACCCACATCATCCTTGAAATCCCACCCCTGTGTTTTATGGCTTATATGTAGGCACAATGTAAATCCAATAATGCGCAATCGCAACCCGCACTGTACTGACGCAACCCGCCCCATCCTGAAAACGGCATATCAACAGGTGGCATGTAGGTTTCTTCTGGACGATGTTGGGTATTTATACGACTCAGTTAGCTGACTTATGGTATAAAGTGAGTTTTTCAATGACCGTAGAAAGCACGCGTCCGACTTTCATGCCACGATTCTCGGCCTCCATTTTCAAAAGATCATGGAAATGGTAACCGATCGACCCCACGTAATTGAAGGTTAGCGATCGATATGCAGGATATAAACACACCAATTTTTCGAAGAAAAGCCGAAACGCTTCTCCGACAATCCGCGCCCTGTAGCTTTCCACTGCTTCGGGCTCATCCAGAAACCGCGTGAATGATGCACAATACCGGCTCGGATAGGGTGATGAATATAGTTGTTCCATAATCACAGCTTCATCCAACGCATATTTGCGTCCAAATGCCTCACGTATCGGATGGTCCATCTGATGCCTTAAAAAATCCACCAATATGCATTTCCCGATAGCCGCCCCGCTCCCTTCATCGCCAAGTAGAAATCCCAATGAATCGATGTGGTAGGTAATTGTGTTGCCGTCATATAAACAGGTGTTGGTACCTGTGCCCAAAATAGCTGCAAAGCCCGGCTGATTACCGAGCAACGCTTTCGCAGCCGCGAGCAGGTCCATGGATACTTCTACCGTAATAGCTGATGTGAATACCTGCCTCAATGCCCGCGCCATGTTTGACACTTGACCACCTTGGCATCCCGCGCCATAGAAGAAAACGCGCTGCACGTCCACCGGGGCCAGGTATGAACCTATTTCCGATGAAATGGCATCCCGAATGGAATCGCTGTCCATAAAAAAGGGATTATAGCCTGACGTCGAGAAATAGGTCGCCACGCCTTCCGCCGAAATCACTCCCCAATCGGTTTTTGTAGAGCCGCTATCTGCAACCAATATCATAGTCGATACCCTCCTTCCTGCTTTTTGCCGAGCCGGTAACCGATACTCGCATACCAACCGATGATGAGGTAACAGGGGATGACCGCAGGGAACCTTTTTTTTCCTGCGTTACGGCCTGAAGAAATTGCGCCATAGCTATTACCGGTTTTTTGATTTAATGAACTCGATAATCGTTTCATAGACGTTCTCAGGAAATATATTGGGTTGGCCGTACCAAAAGAATGAATCAGCCCCTTCATAAGTGCCGGCTTGAATGTGCCTGCGGGTGGGCAGATAACTGGAAACATCGTTGCAATAACCAGCCACGGTAACCAATTTATCGGGCCACAGAGCCTTGATGCCCAAACTGTACTCGGTTGTTGTTTCCCTTGAAACCCCTACCAATTTCCAGTTCCCGATATTAAATGTCTGAACGAATACCGGCATGGTCGTAGGCATTTCGTCGTTTTTGATGTATTGGAGCATCAAATCCGCCCACCGGACATTCTTTTCGGCACCCACGTCACCTTCCCTGCCCGCATTCGCTGCCCGGAATTCCATGATCTTACCTTCTGGCCAGGGACGGCTATCAAACTTTACGGTATCCAAATAAAAAGTGATATCGCCTTTGATAGGCTGCATGGCGCCTTGATCAAGCACTTCCGTGACGGCAGAGACGACTTTTTCCGCGGTCACCCGATGATCCCCATCTACAGGATTGATATCGCCACCACAGCCCTGCAGGAACATCGCGGATTTTACATCCGAGTGGTGCAACAGCATCTCCCTCGCCATACCGGGGTAATTCGGACTAATGGTCAAGCCTTCGCGACCTGCATTTTGGAATACGGGATGGCAGCCCGCCAAAAATACGATATCGTCCTTGTCGAGGTTTTCGTAATCGACGCGGATCACATCAAGGGCCTTGTCATAAGGCAAATCGTTACCCGGCAGACTCCGGTTATGTCCGATTTCGACTTCGGACTTCCCGATATATAGGTTTGCCGGCTGCAGCGCCTCCTTGGCCTGCCGCATGGCATCAAAGACCGCAGATTTCACCACGGTATAAAGATATGCACTATCGGGTTTTTGGCAATGCGGGCCCCAAGTATGCCAGTTTTGCGTAACGGGGGCAAAGTGTGTATGGGATGCATTCACCATGACGGCGTTGGGGGGCAGCCCAAATTTCCGTTGGATTTCGTCCTTCATGCCATTCACAAAGCTGGTATCAAACCCACAGACATCCGCGCCCAACAGCGCCACGCGGTCTTTGCCTTTCTGGATCATTAACACATTTACGGCTAGCTGATGGGTACTGCTATGCTGTCCCTGATACAGTACGCCTGCACTGTCCATCCCCCAAAATCCCCCACTCGACGCCATCAACAACTGCATATCCTGATCGTAGGTAATTCCGTTGCGAATGGCCACCCGCAGCCAACCCCGCGGTTCATCATACCGTAGGATTTCCTGTTCGGCAGTAAGTACATACAGCTCGTCCCGGTTTCCCATGATATCGATTACATCTTCGCATTCGATTATCGGACGCCAAGTCAACCGGCTACGGTCGCCTTCCGCCGTCCAAAGCATCCCTTCGGAATCCAGCATAACCAATCGACCTTTCCAATACGATAGTGACCGCGGTGTTTGTTGCAGCGTCCCCCGATGTCTCCAGCGCAACTTGCCCCGGCCGGATATCTTAGTTTCCAATAATTCATTATGGGCATTGAGCGCAACCAAGTGGTTTCCATTACCGGCAATCATACGGATGCTTTCGGGTTGTTCCACCGCGATTGCCCCGCTTCCCAAATCATTCAAACCCATCTGCCGAATCGTCCCGCCGTGCAGCATATATACCCGATCGGCTGCGATGGTAGCATCATCTGCTTTTCCAGGACGGGCCAATGCCGTCCATTCGAGTGAAAAACCTCCTTCTCGGGGTGCTCCATAACCCGCCAATGCTACCGAAAGCACCTGTTGATTGGGTTCGATGGACGCTTGCCCCTTGCCGACACGGTAGGCGTATTGTGCAAAAGCAGACGGGGGGAAAGCCACTAACGCTCCAAAGCCGATCAGCCAACCGAAGCTGCCCCATTTTCGATCGTTTACCATATTAAACAATTTTCGATACATTTTCCAACGCTTGTTTTACACTACCGTGCCTCAACAGTATCGTTTTGGCTTCATCATAGTCCGCGATACCGGTCTTTTCCATTAGCATCCGTACGGCCCGATCCGTGATTTTGTCATTGATCAGTGCGACGTTGACCATGCTGTTATCTTCCACCCTACCCAATTGGATCATGGTCGTGGTACTGATGATGTCTAGTATCATCTTTTGTGCCGTACCGCATTTCATCCGGGTGCTACCGGTAACGAATTCCGGCCCCGTGACAACCTCTACGGGAAACATGGCGGCAGCCGCAATGGGCGAATCCGCGTTACTGACGATGCAACCCGTGGGGATGCCGTTTTGCTTGCATTGGCGTAGGGCTGCCAGCACAAAGGGCGTGGTGCCACTGGCCGAAATACCGACGACGATATCCTTGGAGGTAACCGCCGCCTCCCGCAATTTCGTCCAAGCCTCTTCCATGTCATCCTCCTTTTCTTCCAAGGCATCCGCCAGCCGTTCGATACCACCGGCCAAAATGACATTGAATATTCCCTTAGGCACCCCGTAGGTTGTCGGAAGTTCGATAACATCCAATACGGAAAGCCGGCCACCGCTACCAGCACCCACATAAAACAGTCGGCCACCGGCGCTGACTTTTTCGACGATCGCCTTAATCAGTCCGCTGATTTGGGGTAGCGCCTCTTTTATCCGGATGGCAACCGATTGATCCTCTTGATTAATCAACCCGATAAGCTCGTCAACTGATTTCTTTTCCAAATGCCTGTGCACAGACCGGCTTTCCGTAACTCTCAAATTCATTCGAAAATAATTATTCATTTAACTGCGTGCTTTCAATGGTATTCATGAATGCTTCGCAGTTTGTTCTTTAATGGCCTCATGGAACCTGCATTTTCATTGGCACTATTTAATCTCAACGGCAATGAAGCTTACGCTTCCGCAGGTTCCATGCATGTTCCTTTTTACTCCCTATTAATAAACCACCATCAGAGGGCCTCACCTATGCCTTCGCGATTTGCTTGGCGTATTTCTGGATTTTCCGTATCGCTGCCGCTATCTGTTCCATATTTTCACGCGTCCCGAGCAACATGGTTTGGAAAAACCATAGCGACTGCTCCCGGGTCAATTTATCATTTTGCGGACATTGATTGCGTTCTAACCATTCCTGCATCGTCTTCTCACCATAGATCCGCAGGTAGTGCGGGTTTGAAGCAAGCCCGGTGACGTATATATCACGGTTCATCTGGCCATAACCCCGGTCGCAGGGGATTCCTTCCGCATTGATCGCCTCCACAAATTTGTCGCGACTCAAACCGTGAAAATGTTCTTTCAGATAACGAAACATATATAAATGGTAAGCACTCTGTGTCGTACCCGGATACCATTTCGCCGGTTCGATACCGGGTATATCAGCCAATAATTCAGTCAAATACTGGGCATTTTCTGATCTCGTTTTCGCTTGTTGCTGCAAACGTGCCATTTGAGCCAACAACAAATTGCCCTGAAACTCGGTGAGCCTCAGGTTTGTTGCCCGAGTGCCCGAACCCGTACCATAAGACGTTCCCGTTCCGCCTTGTCCCTGATTATGAAATGTATAACAGGCACGAGCAAAATCTGGGTCGTTGGTCAATATCGCGCCGCCTTCCGCACAATTGAGATTTTTAGACGACTGGAAACTGAAAGCACCTGCCAGTCCGAAGTTGCCGACCTTTTTGCCCTTCCATTCAGCAAGGTGTGCCTGACAGGCGTCTTCTATAATCGGTATCCCGTTCTTCTCGCCCAACCGCATGAATGCGTCGACATCTACCGGCGTACCACCAATATGCACCGGCATAATCGCCTTCGTTTGGGCAGTGATCGCAGCTTCCGCTTTTCTAGCATCGATCTGAAACGTCTCTATATCCGTATCCACTAAGATCGGCAGTGCATAGTTAAGCACTACGACATTGTAAGTAGCAATGAATGTGTATACGGGGATGATGACTTCATCTCCCGGACCGATATCCAGTGCACCCAAAATGGTAGTCAGGGCAGCCGTACCACTGGATACCCCCAAGCAGTGGCCCACGCCGTTCAGTTTGGCATACGCCTCCTCGAACCCGGCCACGACGGGACCGTTAAGCCGCCCCCAATTTCCACTCTTCAATACCGAGATCAAGGCTTTCTCTTCCGTATCATCAAAAATGGGCCATGCACTAAAACCCGTGGTATATGCTTTACTACCCCCCAAGATGGCGGGCTTATCTGACTGTTGTGCCCAAACAAATTGGGGGCCACCGAGGGTAAGTCCGGCACCGGCAGCGGCGGTCATTCCAATAAACGCCCTTCTGTTGAATTTCTGTTTCATATGATTCATTAAAATTAAACTAAACCTATCAAAAAATGGAATATTATTAAAACTACGGATAACTATTGGGACGCCTTGAGCGGCCAAAACCCGCGGGCGTCGAACGCATAACGCCACACGTCTCCTTCGGCGTCCATAGCTAACAAATCGTCTCCCATCGCAATAACAGACTCATACATATCCCAACCGCTCCCTAGTTGTACGCGCTGCAACGGAACACCGCTTTCGTCCATGGGGATTTGCCATAACGTGCCGTCGTCCTGAATACCTAGCAGCGAATTCCCGTAAGCAAACAAATGGATATATCGATTCCAGTCCGCAGCCAGATCACGGATATTCCCACCGTCGAGGTCGCCAAACTCGTTATATGGATAAGCAGTTGCCAAGCCGTCGGGCCGGACGCCGATTAAATAATGCCGATACGGTATGACGCGATCAAAAATATTCCATCCCCAGCCAATCGTGCGACTGTCTCCGAAAGTACCCATCGGATCTATTTGATATTGAAACACGTCTGCGGCAACCCCAACCATCCGGTTCGGTGCGAAATAAAAGATATGGTCGAAAATACCCCATCCCTGCCCGATTGCCCTTACATCGCCGAAACGTCCTTCATGGGCAGTATAAAGCTGCAAAGTGCCAGCCGCGTCCCGTACAATCAACTGTCCTTCTACAAAAGGCACCAACAACTCCCCCTGGTTGGCCCCAAGCGATAAAACCTTTTGACGAGGTACTTCACCGGGTCCGAACGACGCGATCACCTCCACATATACCGTTTGCAGCGCCTCATTAACAGGTGCGCCTTCCGCTGTTAACGTTATCGGTAGTAGGTAGGGCCTAAACGGCTCCAGTTGCCCCACGGGTTTCACCACCACATCAAATACGGGGGTGGAACGTTGCCCCGGGTCGATCGATGCAGTTGTTTGCGACAGCGAAAAACTCGCAGTTGGCAAGAATTCGTAATCCGCATCGTGTTGCAGATTATAGGGCTCCACCAAGCTCTCATCAGGGGTAAATGACACCGAAATAGGTCTTTCTGCATTTTTGACACCTCCATAATAGGCGTTGTATCCAATGTGGAAATCCTCGTCTGTCAGGGTCACATTCAAAACAAGTGGCTCATAATTAGCCTGTGGTATATACACCTTGCCAAACCCCTTTAATGCGGCCATCTCTTCATCGATAGTGATATCACCGCTACAGCCCATCAGCAGTAGCAGGAAAACGGGGGCCATGTATTGGTTTATTCTTTTCATATACTTTTTTCGCTTAATTGTCAGATGGAGCCTTTGATATGCCGGGTTCATTTTCTATTACTCGTTAGCCATATTCTTACCATCCCGGATTCTGGACGAAACTGGGGTTTTTGTCAATTTCCGCCTGCGGAATGGGAAAAAGATAATGCTTAGGTGCTTGGAACACGCGTTTTTCAAACTCAGTCCGTTGATAAAAGGCATCGTCCTGCAAATGCGTTCCCGCCGCTACGTTCATTCCATAGAACGGGCCGCTTTCGGTTTGATCGGCAATTTTCCAACGGTGGCAGTCAAAATATCGATGGGTTTCGAAAGCCAGCTCGATGCGCCGCTCATGCCGGATACGTTCTCGCATCTGCTCCTTGGACAGGCCGGCAGGCAATGGGGGCATGCCTGCCCGTTCGCGGATCGCATTTACATATTGGTATACATCGCCAACGGGGCCACTCGCTTCATTCAACGCTTCGGCATAGTTGAGGTAAATTTCACCCAGTCGGAAAAAAATCCAAGTCTTCAGCGAAATTTCACCCTTCGAAAGGTTTACCGAGGGGTCAAGGAATTTCTTCAGCAGGTAACCGGTGGTGTTATAATCCCGGCCGGCGTTACCCCGGCCATCGGCGCCGGTCTGCCAAAATTCCATCCGATGGCCAGCAAACGTTGCCCCATTGAAGTTGATCGTTGCATAGAAGCGCGGATCACGGTTTATATACATGTTACGCACGCCTGCCTGCCATCTACCCTGCGGATCGTCTGCCGCCACATAACCGGCTTCTTGGTAGCCCGAAGCAGTATTGACAACCGGACTACCACTAGGGGTGTAGCTGGTTATCGGCATTTGGCCATTGGCCATTTCGTACGCGTCGACGATGTACTGCGTGGGATTCCAACCGTTCCATCCACCCAAGCTACCAGGGAAAGCGCAACGCTCCATCCATGCGTCGCGGCCGCTGTTACGGGCAAACAACACTTCCTCATTGTGATTGGTAATGAATAATTGTTGATAGTTTGCGATCGGATCGTTGCTTGCCGACCGGAATAAACGATAACCGGCTTGTTCACATTGATCGATGCATTGCTTATTTGCTTCGGCAGCGATTGCCCACCTATCCGCAGCGTATGCAGTGGAAAACAGGGCCGTTCCATCGGTGTTGGTAAAATCGGTATAGTCAGGATTCCCATTCCATAGCGGGCTGGCATTGTAAAGCAGTACCCGTGCCTTCAAAGCTAGTGCTGAAGCGGCTGTGGGACGGCCGAGATGGCGGTTTTCTACGACTTTCATCGGTAGTCGCTGGATGGCTTCGTCGCATTGGCTAACGACGAACGCTACACATTCATCCAGTGGCCGGCGCTTAATCTGATGGAAATCTTCATCCAAACTGGCCGCATAATCCATGATAGGCACGGGGCCGTATATCCGCATCAGCATAAAGTGGTAAAATGCCCGCAAAAACAGTGCTTCACCAATCCAACGGTCTTTATCCACTTGGGTAAAGGTGTTATCCAATGGGGTAAGCTCAATGTATTTCAAGAATATATTGGCTTTTCGTATTCCTTCATACATGTTCTTCCATATTTGCCCCGCCACATTGAATGCATTCCACGAGCCGCGGTTCACCAGCTTGGCAAATTTCTCTGGCCACGGCACGTTCAGCTCATCAGAAGCAATAACAAACGGCTGAATTTCAGCCATGTCAGTGAAATAAATTTCATTCGGTACCCCGGCATAAATATCTGTCAGGAAAGCTTCTGCATACCGACGTTGCAAGAAAGCCTCTTCAATGGTAATGTCTTCCTCCGGTGCTTTATCCAAAAAGCCCTTTTGGCAGGATGCGATCATCAGTTGAACGATGGCGGCAAATCCAAGTGTAATAAGCTTCTTCATCATTATTTGGTTAGTGATGGTTAATTGAAATTAATTTGCACGCCGAAGTTGAAGGATCGCTGCAGCGGGTATCCACCGGTCCCATCGTTTGATTCGGGATCGATGATCTTGACATGGTCCCATGTATACAGGTTCATGCCGTTGACAAATAAACGGAGATCCTTCACATACAGTCGGCGGACTACATGTTCCGGTAAATTAAAGCCGATTTCGGCATTTCGTAACCGGAGGTAGTTTCCATTCCGCAGCCAGATGGTCGAATTAAGGAAATTATTCGGATTGTTTCCACGGTCAATAGCAGGGTAAAGTGCGTCCTCGCGGCCGGGAGTCCAACGATTATCATAGTATTCGCGCAAGACATTGTTCACCCCTTCGCCGTCATAGAACGGCCACATGGAGTAACCGCTCAGGAAAATACTCGATTGAGCAGCCCCGGTAAAGTACAAACTGAAATCCAACCACTTATAAGCAACGGTACCGCCGAAACCAAATGACATCTGCGGCAGTCGCGGGTATCCAACCGGCACGCGGTCGTATGAATCGACCAGCCCGTCGCCGTTTATATCACGGTACTTCACATCCCCCGGGCGAGCTACTGAAAACGTTTGGCGGGGCCAGGCTTTTATCTCTTCCTCACTTTCAAAAAATCCTTCCGCAATATACGTGTGGTGTGTCCCCAACGCCAGCCCCCGCGACGACAAGTAGGGATAACGGCGTTCCGGCTCGTCGTTTTCAATAATTTCATTTTTGGCAAAAGTGAAGTTGCCGCGGAATGTATACATCCAGCCGGACGTAGTGGCGTTACGTACCTCCAGAAGGGCATCAACCCCTTTATTCTTCATCACCCCGATATTGGCATAGGGAATAGACCATGGGAAGAATCCAGCCACATCAGGCACCGTGGACCGCCGCATGAGGATACCTGATCGGTGCTCATTAAACGCATCCACCTGCAGTGTAATCCTGTCGTTGAGTAATCCTACATCGATACCAAGATTGTTTTTCGTCGCCCGTTCCCAGGTTACCCTGTCGTTTCCGATTTGGTTTTCCTCCATTCCGTAGTACAACTGTTGGTCGGGTCCGAACAGATACGATTGGCCTGCGGTATTGATGGTGTTCAGGAACAGAAAGCGCTGGCCGATCTGATCGTTACCTACCTTTCCATGCGAACCACGGATTTTGAAATGGTTCACCAGCTCCCAATTCCAGAAGGTTTCGTTCGAAACCACCCAGCCTGCCGAAAACGCCGGGAAGAAACCGAAGCGCCTGCCTTTGGGGAAGTTTTCCGAGCCGTTGTATCCAAAGTTCACCTCGGCGAGATATCGATCATGGAAAGCATAGGTAAACCTCCCGGAAACTCCCTGCTTCCGGAAAGGCAAGTTCTGGATGGAGCTCCCTGCCGTGAGATCCACATAATCGCGCTGGTTGTACAACAGCATGGCTGTCAGGTAATGTGTGTCGAACGTTCGCTCAAAGTTGACTTGGCCTTCCATATAAATGGCACGATTGCCCGCATTAGCTATCGCATAGCCTAAGGGTTTCTCCTCGCGGAAAGGCGTACTGTAACGGTCTTCACCCGTTTCCGGATCCTTGCCCAGGTATCTTTTCACTTCAAATTCCTTGGTACGCACGTTGTTCGTTAGGGCATAACGATCGTAAGAGAAAAGCCCGCGCACCGATAATCCTTCCAACAACAACGATGAAAGATCCCATCTACCACCGAAAGTCGCTTGGAGGGTGGTGTGGTCTTGTGTTGAGTAACCCGACTGCGTTGCAAGCCCCCAAGGGTTGCCACCGATATAGGTGGAAGCGCCGCCCGGTGTGCCATCTGGATTCAGCACCGGATAGGCGATCGGTGAGATAACCCTCAGCATGTCGAATATCTGGCCTGAAGAGGCCCCCGGATAATTGCCGTTTTGAATGATCCCGCCGATCCCCAGCTGCATGGTCAGGTTCCGGGCCAAGTTGATATCCACGTTGCTTCGGAAATTGTAGCGTTTGACGTTGGCATTCGTATTATATTTATTCGCGGGATCCTGCTTGTAAATACCATTTTGCAGGGTATAACCCACATTGGTATAATACTTTATAATCTCCGATCCGCCTGTTACGCTAAGGTTGTTGATGGTTTGCCAAGTTTTTTTATTCAATACAGCTGCCGTCCAATCAGCATCCGGATACAGATAAGGATCCGTTTGATCAAAAAATTTGTCAATTTCCGCCGCTGACCATCGCGGGTCCAGGCCCTGGAAATTGCGGGCTTCGTTCATCAGAAGCGCATATTCACCCCCATTAATGTATTCGGGCAACCGCAGCGCGGTCAACGAAGCTGTTTCGGTACGGAAAGTGATTTCCGGTTTGCCCACTACCCCCCGCTTCGTATTGATAATGATGACACCGTTTGCCCCTCTGACACCATAGACCGCGGTCGCCGACGCGTCTTTGAGTATGGTAAAGCTCTCGATTTCCTGTGCGTTGATTTGATTCATGTTACGCTCCACGCCGTCGATGAGAATCAAGGGGGAATTGTTCCCGAATGTGGAAAGTCCACGGATAAACACTTGTGCAGCATCGGCTCCGGGTTCGCCGCTCGACTGCCTGGTAATAATGCCAGGCATCTTCCCCGCAATCGCGTTAGAGATGGATGGCGTGGACGCCCGCTCCACTTCCCTGACTGAGATGGTTGACTGTGCCCCCGTCACTGTAATTTTCCGTTGCGTTCCATACCCCACAACGGCAATCTCTTCCATCATACTGGCGGAAGCCGTCATAATCACCGTAAGAACAACGTTGTCTCCGACAGGGATTTCCTGGGGCTCGTAACTGAGGTGGGTCAGCAGGAGGGTATCCATGGTCAAAGCCGTAATTGAAAACTGTCCCTCAGCGCCGGTCGTCACGGTCGATTGTGCACGGTGCTTGACAGATACTGTGACGCCGGAAATGGGCTGTCCCACGTCATCGGTCACTTTGCCGGAAATCTGCCGCCCTTCTTGTGCAACCGCCGCGCAGGCGAAAATCAATACCAGCGCTATCACATTCACGATGTGATACAACGGGCCGATACGGGCCTGATTTAAAGCGATTCGAGTATAATCACGATTCATAAATTAAGTATTGGGTTAGTTATTACTTTCTCATTAACGCATAAAAACAGCATAATAACAGCAAATATACACATCGAAACGTAAATTGCAATATTTTTTCTAATTTACAAATATCAAATACGCATAAACCAAGAATTCAAGTCAGCAATACGGCCCGCCACATGGAATTAATTCGTATATTTGCGGTATTAGGACGTACGGATTTGCGGGAACCCGCACATTCAGCCAAACAACCAAAGGGATGAGAAAGGATAAAAGGCAAGCTTTTATTTTGAAGGAAGTCAACCTGCATAACAAAGTGCTGTCCGTTGACCTAAGTGAGCAATTGAATGTTTCAGACGACACCATTCGCCGCGATATCAAGGAGTTGGCAGCCGAAGGAAAATTGATCAGGGTACATGGGGGTGCTATCGGCAAGTCATTTGTCACACCTTTCAATTCAGACAACGTGGTTTATGCGGCAACCGCCAAAGCCCAAATCGCACACAAAACACTGACATTGATTAAAAACAACATGGTTATCTTGACGGAAGGTGGGACAACCATGCTCGAACTGGCTAAAGTTATCCCCTCAAATTTGAAAGCCACTTTCATTACCATAAGCCCACAAGTGGCCATTACACTTGCTCAGCATGAAAGCCTCGACGTGATCAGCATCGGCGGAAAATTGGCAAAAAACGCGAATCTGCATATCGGAGCAAGCGTCGTTAACCAGCTAGCGGGCTTAAAGGCCGACCTCTGTATCCTCGGTGCGAATGCCTTTTCTTCGGAAGAGGGGTTGACAGACCTTGACTGGGAAGTGGTACAGGTAAAGAAAGCACTTATCCGATCGGCAAAGAAAGTGGCTGTCATCAGCATTTCCGAAAAGCTGAATAGCGTAAAATGGCTCAACATCTGCTCAGCAAGTCAGGTTGACTACCTGATTACCGAACTAGAACCTACGGATCAACTATTGGGCACCTTCGCCCAAAAAAACATCAAAATCCTTTAGTATCAACGTGCCGTTGTAGGGCCCATCACCTTTAGCACGCCGTTGTCATTGATTTCCATCTCGTCGATAAAGACTACCCGTTCATTGCCCGTCTTTTTGGTACGCCCGTGATACACGCACAACATCCGCCCACCGGGCAGGAATACCACGCTATTATGGCCGGTACCCGTTACATTGCCGCCACTTGCGGTATTTTTTTCCAACACGGGGTTGTTGGCCGCTTTGGTATACGGCCCAAGGGGGTGTTCGGCCGTTGCATAACCCACGGCATAGTTTTCACCAGCAAAGTGATTGGCCGAATACATCATGTAGTAGGTACCCTCGTGTTTGAAGGTGAAGGAACCCTCCGTCCACCGACGGTTCACTTCTTTACTGGTCACCGAACGGCTCTCCCACTCCGCCTGCGCATTGGTCATTTCAACGGGTGGCCGCAATAACAACACAGGTTCGCCGATAATGCCCGAGAAGTCCGGCTTGAGCTCCACGCCATATACCCAGCTCTCTTCGATCTCATCGAACCATCCTTTCTGTCGCGCCCAGCTAGCCACTTCGCTTTCTACCGGGTGCTTATAACAGCAACGTGAATAATATAGGAATATGCGTCCGTCGTCTGCAAAATAGACATTGGCATCGATAATCGGGTAACCGGGATCGAAAAGCGGGCCGCTGGGCAGATCAACGAACGGCCCTGTAGGCCTGTCGGCCACAGCAACGCCAATACGGAAATTCTCCAGCTCCCCACCGGGATTATCTTTCCATTGCGCACTGTAGAACATATAAAATTTGCCCTTATGTGCGTATACTTCAGGTGCCCAATAAGCGCCTCCCCATGCAGCCGTGGAATCGCTCCAACCATTTTCGTTGCTGGCATAGTAGACCTGGCCTTCCGGCTTCCAGTTCATCAGATCCTTAGCCGAATAGGCAGCAAAGCCATGGTTCGCGCCGCCGGTACCATACATATAGTACCGAGCGGTCTCTTCGTCATAAATCACATAGGGATCCCCCAAGGCCACATTCAACGGATTGTTGAACGACGTGGGGATGTTTTGCGCATTAACAACGAATGGCAGCGCGACAGTGAAAAGAGCGGCAATAACTTTATTTGGATTCATCGTCTAGTGTTTTGTTTTGGTCAATTCATTTACATAATGGAGCAGGATATGGAAGGCGGGTGCAGCCATGGCGCCATGATCAAAGCCATCCAATTCATAAAGATGTACATCGTTATGTCCTACAAATTTCATCATCCGATAAAAATAGGCGTTTTCCTCATACCTGCCGAGCATCTCCATTTCCCGGTCGCCCGTGATGAGTACCAACGGCGGGGCATCCTTCCGAACGTGGTAAAGCGGCGCATATTCATCGATAATCGGCCGCGTATCCTTGATTCCTCGTTCGGCACGGACGGTCATGTGGGTGATGGCATGCCCACTGAAGTCGACAATAGCGGCCAGTTTATCCGCATCTTCGCCGTACTTTTGGAGCCACGATTTGTCCAATCCCACCATGGCCACCAGATACCCACCTGCTGAATGGCCGGAAATAATGATTTTTGTGGGGTCGCCACCGTAATCCGTAATGTGTTTAAACGTCCAGGCTACCGCCGCTGCCGCATCGTCGATATAGGTCGGGGCCTTCACCTTTGGGCTTAGCCGGTAATTGACGGCGACCACCGCCAGCCCCTTTTCTTTCAATTCATCGGGGATGAACTTCTGTCCCCCGGTGATCCCCCCACCATGGAACCAGACGACCGTGGGGAAGTTTTCTTTATTTTCAGGATAGTACACATCCAATACACACCGCTCTTTTGCGTACGCATCTTCGATATCATGATCACGATATCCGATATTCTCGACGAGGTGATAGGCCGTGGAGCGTTCGCTTTGCTGTGCATACCCCGTAAACACCCACGCGATCAAACACCAGCCTACCACACCATATTTCTTTCTGTTTATCATCATATCAAGCATCCGTTTGTTAAGTAATGGAAACTTCAAAATCTATCACGTTAAAAATACATCGTACCATTGAATGGGAATTATTTCCGTGTGGGATCCGCTCTTTCCGGCGTCAGGTCGGGCAGGTACGAACGCCATGTGTAAAGTTTGGTTCGCAATTCATCCACGATGTCGGGATGTGAAGCAGCGACGTTGGTCGTTTCGTAACCATCGTTTTCCATATCGTACAACACCACATGGTCACTTTGGTAATCCATCAGTAGTTTCCACTTTCCAGACCGGATGGCCAGGTTCGGACTCCGATTGCGTCCCTTTGGATAATTAAACGCATAGTCATTCCGTCCATACTCCCAATACATGTCTTTTGTCCTTGGTGCCGGACTTCCCGTCAACACGTCCACCCGATTTTCGCCATCGCCTTTATAATTAGCTGGCAGCTCGGCAAAAGCGACCGACGACAGCGTTGGGAAAAGATCGGTCGAGTTCAGTACGGAGATACTGTCGGTAATCCCGGCGGGGACATGCCCCGGCCACCGGACGATGAACGGCATACGGATACCCCCTTCGTAAAGCGACAGCTTCGTTCCGCGGAGTCCACCGGATCGGCTACCTTTGAAGCTTGGCAATGGCCCGTTGTCACTGGTAAAGATAACCAGCGTGTTCTCGGCAATTCCCAGGTCATCCAACCCATCGAATAGTCGACCCATCTGTTTATCGAATTCGGCAAGGACCCCTTTGAAGGCGGCTTCTTCATTGGGGTTCATGGGGAACTCTCCAGCTTGGCGTCGATTTTCTTCGGGTACCCAGGGGGTATGCATATCGTCGGGCCAGAGGTTGACGAAACATGGTGTTCCCTTGTGCCGGCGCAGGAAATCGAGGGTTTTATCGACGAAGTAAGCCGTTCGATCCCACCGCTTCACACTGTCCACGTCGGACCATATCCAATCTGTAGCGGTCAGTGCCGGGTCGGGCTCGGGGCTTTCGTAGGTACTCGCATGCTCATCGAAACCGTACAGCTCGAATCCAGGCGCATTCTTGATGTCGCGACCACCGCCCATATGCCATTTACCGAAATGACCGGTGGCATATCCGGCTGCTTTCAGTACTTTAGCGATGGAAGGAGCATGCACATTCAGGTAGTTGGCCTGTTCCGCCCGGCCATTGCTGCGCCGATCGTTCAGGAAAGTGGTAAAATTCCATTCGCCCGGAAACATCCCCGTTAAGATGCTTGTCCGAGACGGACTGCAAATCGGGGAAGCACTGTAATACTGGGTGAATTTCGTTCCCTCCGTCGCAAAATGGTCAAGCCGCGGCGTAGGAATGATTTTGCCACCAAACGCACCGATATCGCTGAAGCCCATATCGTCTGCGAGGATGACAATGATATTTGGGGGCTCTTGGCTAGAAGCGGTTAAGCTACACCACATAAGCCCCCATAGCAAAAGCGTCTTTATCACCGGTTTCGTGGTTCTCATCATGAAGTCGAAGTTAACATAAATTTAGATGCATTGCATGATAGATTATCGATTACTTGCAGGGCGTGGCGGCGTCGCTGCGGGATGCCTTGCCAAGAGCGCCCGGAGGGAATCGCGTAAAGCCGGCTGCTCATCCGCGACGTTCACAACTTCCATATCGCCATTTTGGTAATCGTACAACTCATATTCCACCGGACTGGTGGTATCACCAATCTTCTGCCACTCCACCAGCCGGTAACGGTCCGTCCGAATAGCCCTACCCAACCGGCCGCCCCGAGGGAAACAATGGTAGGCATGGTCACGGATACGTGTTTCGGGATCGTTCAATACGGGCACCATGCTTAGGCCATCCAATGGCTGCTGCACTTTGGGGCTAGGTAGGCCCGCCAATGCGACCAGCGTAGGATAGATATCTACGGTTTCGGTAAGCTGGGCGGTACGCGAGCCTGGCTGGGCGGTACCCGGTGCGGCAATAATTAACGGAATGCGGTTGGCTAATTCATAATTCACGTGCTTGGTCCACATGCCCATCTCACCGAGCAAGTAACCGTGGTCGCCCCACAATACGACGATCGTATTTTCGTCGAGACCCAAGGCCTCCAATTCGTTTAATACCGTGCCGATCTGATTATCCACATAGCTTACCGCCGCGTAGTATCCATGGATCAGTGTCCGGCTAAGACTATCCGAAAATGGTTCTTCCGTCACTTTTGTCGGCAATGGCGCATATTGGTCTATTTCATCGCCATACTTCACCGCATAAGGAGGTGCCCCCTCCGGCCGTGTGGTAAGGTGGGGTAGTGGCAACTTATCCGCGTCATATAGGTCCCAATACTTTTGAGGAACCGAAAACGGGAGGTGTGGCCGTGCGAACCCCACCGCCAGAAAAAACGGCTTGCGGGATGCTGATTTCAGCGTCCGAAGCCGATCGGCGGCCCGTGCCGCTACACGTCCGTCGGCATAAGCATCGTCGGCCACATCCGGCGATTCCCACGCCATTCCCCGCGGAAGCGACCTGGAGTAACCCCACTCCATATTAGCAAACAAAGCTTCCTCACGGGTAAGCCCTGCCTTCTTACTTGCCGGGTCGACATACTCGATTACCAAGTCCTTATGGTGCGGCACGCTCCACGATGCGGTGTCGCCATATGTGCCATGCCCGATGTGGAAAACTTTACCCATCGACTCGGTATGATAGCCATGCTGTTTGAAATATTGGGGTAGTGTTACCGCATCCGGATAAGGGTCGCGGAAATCGCGTCCGAAGTTGTATATCCCCGACGATGTGGATCGACTGCCCAGCAGGAGATTGTATCTCGACGGCCCACAGACGGCTTGGTTGCAATACGCCCGTTCAAACAGCACGCCCCCGGCTGCCAGCTTGTCCAAATTGGGCGTAAGGGCTACCGGGTCTCCATAAGCGCCGATCGCGGGCCGAAGATCGTCGACCATGATCAGCAGTACGTTGGGTTGTTCCGGCTTATCTATCGCTGCACACGATCCGGCAATCGAGCCTACGATGCTAGCGACAAAAAACACCGTTAGCTTGGTGAAGAAATTAGGGTTTGATGTATGTTTATTCATAATGGTAATTAATCGCGTCTAATCGGTACATCAAGCGCGGCGCCCTCGTCCCCCTGTGCTTCCATCCATCCTTGCAACTTCGCTTGGTAACGTTGAACCAACGTCCGGTATTCCGGCTTTTCGGCCAAGTTTTCCAATTCGAAAGGATCCATAACGATATCATAGAATTCAATCGCCGGCTTCCGCACGATACGCTCCGTCAATGCTTTTGCACGATCATCCTGGGCGGCGCGTTCCATCCAGCTCGTCCACGCCAGCTTTTTATTCGCCGTATTCAGCATGTACTTGATGTAATAGGTCGAATCGGGCGTAAGGTTCCAGATCAACTTGTAATGGAGGTCACGTATACTTCGGATGGGATACGCGGGTCCCTCAGGAATATTATTGTGAATGCCGTAGGCGACGTCCCGATGCCTCATCTCCTTTCCGACTAAAACCGCCGCGAAGCTTCGTCCATCCAACCCCGTAATTGGTTTTCCGCCCACGATGTCGACCAAGGTGGGCGTAATATCTTCATACTGCACTATCGCATCGGTTTCTGTTCCAGGCTGTACGTTCCCCGGCCACTTGATAATCATCGAACTTTTTTGCCCATTATCGTACAATGTCCATTTCCCTCCGGGGAATTGGGGGCCCTGCTCACCCAAGAAAATGACAATCGTATTATCAGTGGTTCCGGTCTCTTCCAGCAGGCCCACGATATCGCCCACCTGGTCATCTAGCCGGCGTACTTCCGCCAAATACTTACAGAATTCGGTCCTCGTCCGTTCGGTATCCACCCAATGGGCGGGTAAGACGAGTTCCTCCGGATTGAATTCATCTGGATTGCCCACTGTCCACGGTGCATGCGGGTTGATACTCATTACAAAAAGGCAATACGGCTCGCCTTGGCCGATGTAGTTCCTTATGCTATCCAAGAAGTATTCGTCGGTTGACGCGACGCAATTCGGCTCAAACCCATCCACCCGATCGAACGGAAAAACAGACCGTGGGTGTGTCACATGATCCTTACCCGTGAGCCCTACGCGATAGCCCAAGTCATTGAGGTAATGAGCCACGCTTTTCAAGTCACGGTTCACCGGCTTATGGTTCTGATAAGCGCCGTGCCCCACGGGATATAAGCCGGTGAACAGCGATGCCCGCGTGGGTATACACATCGCTTCGGAAGCAATCAAGGCGCTGAATTTCATCCCTTCCGAAGCCAGCCGGTCGATATGGGTTGTTTTCAGGTTCTGTCCACCATAACAACTCAGTTGCCGCGAATCCAGGTCGTCTGCCATGATGATGATCATGTTTGGCCTTTTTTCGGGCGACTGGGCCGTTGCCACGCCGCCGCAGAAAGTTATCAGCAATACAGTCAGTATACGATAGTCGGCTATTTTCTTCTTCATCCCAGTAAAAGTTACATGCACCCTTCGGCTATAATTGTTTGTATTACAAAGGTAGAGCGGAGTGCTGTCGCAAAACCACAATATGTTGCCCCTTTACAGTCAAATTATATCATTTTAGCCCGTACAGGCATCAAGCACCAGACAAATCAGATGCTCTTCCACTGCGCTCCATCTCCTTAAGGGATGGTCTCCGGATTGGCTTCGGTGATGCCAACCCCGGCACGACCCATGCCCTATACATTGCTTTTCCAAACGCGCCTCTCTCCCGCTATGTAGCCGCTTACCCTTCGATAAAGTGCCGTTGGCCGGGCCATTTACCGAGGTATATGCGGGACACAGGGGGATAGAGCCCGAAGGAAGGATAAGGAAAGGTGGGGTTTGAAGCAAGGGAAACGGGGTATCCTTGGCGATTGGTTAATGCAATAGAGACCGATAATAAAACGAAAAAAACCGTCTCGCTTAAGGCGAGACGGTTAAATATCAGCCTTTTACGACTTATCGCAACTTAACAACCTGCGAATAAATCGCTTGGTCTTTACCAACGGGTCGTAAGCCTACGCGTGCGTACAATGCTCGGCCCGACTGAAAATCTTGATTGTTGGTGAGATCAATCGAGCCGGTGATGGTATTTCCGGCTGCCGCATCATCGATATCGACCCGGGCCGTGTATGAGACGTCGTCAACGAAAGATGTTTTACTTACTAAAATCATCACATAATCGATGTCCCGACCACCTGCGACTTCATTGATTTGGAAAGACGCGTTGGCGCTGCTACCGTCCAGCGATAACTGGACGTTTGATAAGGTGTAGAATGGCGTCACCTCGATATCGACGTTTGCCGTACCTTTCACATTAATGACGGTCGTATCGCGGTCGTTTACCCATGGGCCGTTGTTGTCCCGGGTAACCAGCTTGTACTCGCCATCAAATAGCTTCGCTTCGAAACTGCCGTCTTGGCTGACGTATACGGGGATAGGGTTTCTCAACTCATAGCCATCTTGGTAAAGTTGCAGCTGTACCGCTTCGCCCGTGCCCCGGACGCCCACCGGTTCGCCGTTGTAAACGACCCGGCCAACCAACTTGGATTCGGGTGCATCGTAATTATCCAGTCCGCAACTGCTCACGGCCACTATGGCCGGAAGCAATAACATATTTACATATTTTCTCATTGTTGTAATCATATAGGTTATTGAAACGGATTCAACACAATCTTCGGGTTCGCATTCCGCCAGCCTAAGTCAATAAAATTGTAATAATTCCTCAGCTCGAAGAAACGCGGGTGCAACGAACCACTAAACACTAAGCGATCGAATACATATTTTCCGTCGTTGGGTGTTCCCGGTGCAACCACCAGATAAGGAAATAAAGCGTATTGTTGGGCAGTCGGGCTATTCACCACGCCGTTCCACACGATATGCGCTCTACGAAAACGCTTCAAATCCCAATACCGATGGTTTTCAAAAGCAAACTCCACCCGGCGTTCCTGTATGATATCATCCACAGTAACGCTTGTCAACGGCTGAATACCGGCGCGTGCGCGTACTTGGTTAATGTAACCGACGGCTACCGGCTGTTGGCCCAATTCCATGGCGGCTTCGGCGGCAATCAGCACCGCTTCGGCAAACCGGAAACGGGGAAACCACATCTCACTGTTTCGTCCACGGGTTGATGCCAATGGGGTTTCGTCCAAGAATTTACGGAAGAAGAAGCCCGTCTTATTGACATAAGGTTCGCTTGAACGATTCGGTCCATTAGCTGCGGTAATCAGTCGACCGGCGTCATCCATTTCATCACCGCCGCTAGTTATGGTTTGCCACGCACCATTGTTCCACACTTTTTGACCAGCCTGCAAAATCACGGGGGTGCCTTTGAAGGTTGCATTTGGCAAAATCACGGTTCCACCTAAACGAGCATCTTTATTCGCGAAGGCATCCAGTGGGTCGTCATAAAAGATATAATTACCTTGGTTATCCCGAATTCGGATATCACCATTCCGATTGTCCACGTACTCAAAATCTTCCACCAGGTTCAGAATTGGGCCGGCATAAGCGCGGTCGATATCCTCGGCATGCGAACCGGGGATGTTCCGTGTAGTAAAGGGCGTCTGTTGTCCGGATCCCGGGTAAATCCGATCGTGTGCCCAGATGACTTCTTTATTGTTATCTTTTACACTTAATGCTTCATAGAAATTCCGCTCCAAATCGTCCGGTTTATTCAATTGTAACTCATACGGGCTGTTGTCAATTACATCTTTTGCCGCAGCTAAGGCTTGTTCGTAATACCCCGCCGCACGATCAGCCGGAATCCCGACTTCGCCACCGGGAGTAGTGATTGGGCTCGCCATCTTATTATTGTAATTCGCCAGCGATCCAGCGTAAATGGCCGCACGCGCCTTTAACATGAGCGCCACCCATTTATTGGCACGCGCCGCATGGGTATTGGTCTCATCAGATAATAAGGGAACGATAGCCTCACATTCCTCGATAATGTAGTCATATATTCCGGCTTCGGTAGATCGAGGGTATTGCAACGCCGTGATATCCATACCACTTTCATAATCGAACACCTCATCTCCGACGATCGGCATGCCTCCCAAACCGCGCGCCATATTGAAATATGTCCATGCGCGAAGGAATCTGGCCTCACCTTCATATACTTGCTTATCCTCTTCCGCCAGCACCGTGGTTTCACGCAGACCCTTCAAAAACTGATTGATATTACGAATCAGTGTGTAATCGTAGACCCTCCAAAGATCATTTGCATAACCTTGGATATTGTCGGGCCCGCCATCAGACTTACCCGCTTCATCCAGAATCGTGTATGCATAGTCGTTGCTGATGTGTTGCCCCCAGCTCACCCTTCCGTAATAGTTGGCCAATACAGAGCGGATCATCACTTCGTCGCCGAAAATCTGGTCATCGGTCATAATCGTATCAGGTTGTCGTTCAAGAAATTCCGAGCAACCACTAAAGCAATAAAGACCGCCGGCCAACAGCATCACTTTGAATATATTTGACTTTTTCATAACAATTTTCTTTCTAGTAACTAACATTATTCACCCCGCTAAAACCTCACATTGATACCAAAGTTCATAATCCGCATGGTAGGGTAACCCAAGCCGTTGTTGTCTTGTGTTTCCGGGTCAATACCGATCAGATTTGTCAATGTATAAAGATTCTGGCCGGAGAAATACACCCGCACTCCAGTGATGGATAGCGGCTCCAGTATCCGCTTTGGCAATGAATAACCGAAGTCCAAGTTTCGCAACTTGATGTAGCGGATATTCTGCTTCCAGAAATCGCTATTCCAGTAGTTGCTATGGTTACCGTTGCCAATCAATAACATGGGGTATTTACCCGGGATTAACTCACTATTTGCATCCCAGATATCGGAAAGCTTCCAAGCCTCATCCGCATAGTATTGAGGAATGTTCCCGTCGTTTTGGAAAGGGGTACGCATCTCCCATTCTTTGTAGAACGTATACATAGCACCGCCAGAAAAATCAAGCGCTAAATCAAAGCTTTTGTAAGCAAACGAGAAGTTTAGACCAAAGTTGATAACCGGTGTTGCATCTTGACGGTAACCTATCGGGCGAAGGTCCAAATCATTAATCACTGCATCGCCGTTAAGGTCCTTGTATTTTACGTCGCCTGGGCGTAAAGTACGGTTTCCTTGGCGATCGTTATCGATGGGCCAGTCGGCAATCTCTTCCCAACTTTGGAATTGCCCATCAGATTGCAAGCCCCAGTTTAAGTACCCAAACCGGTGAACAAGTGATCCCCTATATTGATCCCAAGAGTTACTGAAACGTGGCTTATAGCGATCCCAATCGTAAAAACGAGAATAAGTAAAATTACCGCCCAACGAGTAGGTCAGTTCACCCGCGCGGTCGCTCCAACGAACCATAGTCTCCCAACCCTTAATCATGTCGGAGTTTAGGTTTTCATTGGGCAGCCCGAAGCCCACTTCGCTAGGCAACAAAATGTCGTAACGACCCGCCGGTAGTCCAGTACGCTTACGTTGAAATAATTCGACTGTAGTCGTCAACCGGTTGTTGAGGAAGCCTGCATCGAAACCAACGTTGATCATTGTAGCGCGTAGCCAAGATAACGTGGTCACCGGCAGACCACGTGGCTGCGTACCCAAGACATATTGTCCGTCTATTACCGATCCTCCTTGTTTGTAATTATATCCTGGCATGTAATCAAATGCCGCATAACCCGGTGTGTCATCGTCACCCACCAAACCGTAGGAGCCCCTTATTTTCAAATCGTTAACAATAGTAGCGAGCTTACCGTCTTGCCAAAATGACTCCTGCGAAATACGCCATCCGGCAGATGCTGCTGGGAAGAAGCCCCAACGGTCGTTGGGTGGAAATTTCCAGGAACCGTCATAACGACCCAGCACCTCAAAAAGATATTTGCCATTATAATCATAATTGATCTTTCCGATATAACCTACCCGTGCTTGCGGATTATCACCCCGATCGTTGTAGGTGTCCATCGTCTCGTAGTCAATCAGGTGCAATGTATTCGCCGTAGGGATGGAGTGCAACCATGCTCCGGGCTCTTTTCTCAAAATCGTTTCTACACCACCTATTACCGAGACATTGTGATTGTTAAAGGATTTGATATAGTTTAACTGGATGTTAGAGGTCATTTCTTCCACATGGCCCATTTCACGCTCGCGCCAAGGGTTGTTGTTTTCGAAAATAACCGGATAGGTGTCAGTTGCTTCATCATACCCGTATAGCTTATAAGTATACTCCTGGTTGTCCATCCGGCGATTGGCAAAATAATATCCAACCAATGCTTTTGCTTTCAGACCAGCAATAATATCGTATTCCGCATCAAAATTGAGCTGACTAACCCGCCAAGTATCGGTTCGTTTACCTGCTAAATCATAGGTCAACCAACCGAAGTTAGTTCCCGGGTCATTAGACGTCAGTGTAGGGTATAGTGGATTGTCGTTGGCGAAAGGGCGGACCGTCGGCAAATTGCGGAAGGTACCGAACCGCGGTAGCCACAAGTCATCACCACCCGGTACACCTGGATTTTCGCGGTACTCAAGGCGCGCATTGTAGCTGGCGCCGATTTTCAAACGATCGGAAATTTGCGAGTTGATGTTCATCTGTACGTTAGTGCGCTTGAATCCACCGTAATTCACAATTACATCCTGTTGATTGAGGTGGCCCAGACTGAAATAGTAGTTAATCTTGTCTGAACCACCCGATACATTGGCATTCAGGTAAACCTGGGGTGAAGTTTCCCAAATGAAATCCCGCCAATCAAATGGCACGTAGCCTTTCTCGGTGCCTTGCCGCCACTTGGCTAGATCTTCTGCGGTATACCGATAATTATCTACCTGTTGTACAGTTTGGGACTGAATGTAACTTTCCACATAGGTCACTGCATCAGCCGGCTCAGGAAAGGTAGACAAGTTTTGGAAACCATAGTTTGAGGTCAAACTGAATGTGTTTTTGGTATTCCGCTTACCTTTTTTCGTAGTAACCACCACCACACCATTTGCTGCCCGCACACCGTAGATGGCAGCGGATGCATCTTTCAACACCGCAATCGATTCGATGTCGTTGAAGTCGAGGTTATTGAATTGACCGGCATCCTTCTGCACCCCATCAATAACGTACAATGGATTACCCATGTTCCTGATACGCAGCTGGGTTGACGACCCCGGACGGCCGTCCGTTTGGCGGAAGTTTACGCCAGACAATTTCCCAACCAATGCACCCGATGTAGTGGAGGCCAACGATCTGCTGATGTCATCGGCACCGATCGAGGCAATGGCGCCTGTTAACGTTTCTTTCTTCTGCGCCATACCAAAACCAGTCACCACCACTTCTTCCAACGATTCGGAAGACGCGCTTAAATCAATGGGCACATTGTTTGCATTCGTGCCCACCGACACCACTGTTTGATCGTAACCCAAATAGGTAACCAATAAGGAGTCTCCATTGGACACCACTTCAATGGAGAATGTGCCATCGACCGCGCTCGACGTGGTCCGCCCGCTAGCCAAGGCTTTGATGGTCGCATTGCCAATCGGCGTACCACCTTCCGCATCCCGCACCGTTCCGGTTACGGAACGGGTTTGGGCCATTGCTATGGATAGTCCAACGCACCATAGCAATGCTACAAGTAAAGCTTTACTCATTGTTCTTTAGTTTTTGTTTTAATTGTTTATAACTGCATTTATTAACCCTGCATATGAATGAATATCATCTGGCAACAAATGACCTAGCACCTTCAGGAACAAGGTTGGAAGCTTCTCGGAGCTACCAAATTATCGTAGCAACTTCAACCCGAACCCCGGCGCATCGGGTGGAATCAGCTTCCCTTCTTTTATGGTATATGCGCTAAAATCTATATCATCAGACGTGCTCGTAACCCCTTCAATGGTTACCGTATTCCCCAAGCCGCCGGCCATGTGGGCGGTATAGTACGTTTTGAGCAGCGAACCCCAAGCATGCGGGGAGGCTTGCACGCCGTACTGTATTAGCTTTGGCATGAGTTTCCGCCAGTTGGTAAACCCAAGCCCTTCGATATCCGAAATGTGTACATCCATCAGTTTTTGCTGCATCAGCTGGCCCAACAATGCCGGGTCGGGGTCCGCCTCACCTTCGGCGAGCAGGCTCTTCACATTGGCTTTCGCCATCCAGTCGCGCAGTCTACGATAATCCTGGATGGTTTCATGGAATGGCTCCTCGATCCAGAATAGCGGCGTATCGCCTATCCCTTCGAGGTACTCCGTAAACTCATTGACCGTAAAACCATTGTTGCCATCCACCAAGATCTCGCAATCGGGGAACGCGGCGGCTACCCGCTTGGTTACCTCGATATCCCGGGCCAACCCGTCTTTCTGGGCCATCCAACGGTGGCCCCTGCCGATTTTTAATTTGAACTGGCGGTAGCCATAGTCATAATCATAGCGACAGTTGGCCAACACCTTATCGATACCTCCCGGCGCATGGGCTGGTTCAAGGTCGTCGAAATAAATCATCCCACTGTAGTACTTCGTGGTAAATGGCGTTTCTCGGCCCAACAGTGCGTAAACTGGCTTGTTCAATGCCACCCCAGCCAGGTCGTGCAACGCAATATCGAAGGGTAGGTATTGGTCGTCAGTGATGCCTAAATCAATTTGGAACACATCCGACAGTTTCTTGCCTACCAATACCGGCACGATCCGCTGTGCGTCGCTACGACTGCCTCTTAGGGACGCCCAGCCTGTTGCGCCCTTGTCCGTCGTGATGGTACAGATGCTGATACGTGGGCCGAAACCATGTACGTCCAACCGCGCATTCTTCCCTACGAAGCGGGGGTATTGCATGCGCACATCACCAAACGTTATCGATTGTATGGTATGGTATGCCAGCTCTTCTTGCATACGGGCTACGGCAGACCTGCCCCGCGATACCCTACCGAAAGCCGTTTTAGATAACATACTCGCCGCCACCCCGGCATTCAGCATGTAGATGAAATCCCTTCTTCTCATAATTTGGTGTTATTAAATGGTTGTTTTTAACAAAATGTCCCTTTCAAAAATGAAAACCCTTCCGCTGCCAACTCATCGGCACTGTTGGCCAACGGCCGCCAGATGCTGGCCGCCCGGGCGAGTTCTTTGGAAGGTGCACCAAAGGTCTCAATCACCAAGCTTCCCCCATACCCAATGGTACGAAGTGCATCCCGTATACCCAACCAGTCCAAATGGCCCGTTCCGGGTGTTCCGCGGTCATTCTCGTTGGCTTGGATATGGACGAGCCGATCACCCAACTTGACGATACTGGCCGGGATATTTTTTTCTTCGATGTTACTATGGAATGTATCCAATAAAATCTTCAAGTAAGGGCTATCCAGTAGGTCCACGATGGCTATGGCCTGATCCACCGTATTGACCATGTCGGTCTCAAAACGATTTAGCGGTTCCAGCGCTAATGTGACACCCAGCGTTTCCGCTCGTCTAATGGCCTTATAGAGGTTATCCTGGCACCATTGCATTTCCTGCGCCTTCTGCTCGGCTGCAACCAACCGCGTTTTACCGACCGCTGAATACAGCGGTCCGCCAAACACGGGGCTTTCAAAGTCGTTGGCGATTTCCAAGCAGTCGATGATATAGGAAAGCCCATTCGCCCGGATTTCGGGCCGTTCGCTGGAAATGTCGCGATCCATGCCGAAGGCACCACTGACCGTCACATGCAAACCCAGCTCACGGCTCACTTTCTTCAAGGCTACCCAATCGATCAGATCGCGATCTTCCACGGCGATTTCGATGACGTCGTAACCGATGTCCTTCGCCTTGCGCAACACATCGAACGATGCCGTTGAAAATGGTGACACCCAAACAAATGTGCTAATTCCTA
This sequence comes from Parapedobacter sp., assembly GCF_053550995.1. Classification (NCBI taxonomy): domain Bacteria; kingdom Pseudomonadati; phylum Bacteroidota; class Sphingobacteriia; order Sphingobacteriales; family Sphingobacteriaceae; genus Parapedobacter; species Parapedobacter sp. The sequence continues at coordinate 58,489 of NZ_JBMQOC010000121.1, read as the reverse complement.
TATGCATCATTTAAAAACCAACTTAACTGATGAACCAATCTTATTTATTCAAAACTTGGGATTTCCACACGTGCACCGCCTTTCATGGCCGATTCATGGGCGCAGATCCCAGCACACGTATAATTTGCCGCAAGTGCCGCATCCACGGCCGAGTCGCGGCCTTCGACGATAGCAGCAACGAATTCCTGTACGAGGTGGGGGTGCGAACCGCCGTGGCCAGCACCTTGAAGGAACGACACGTGGTTCGGGTCATCAATGCGCTCACGCTTGGTGAAATCGGCAATTTCCGGGATTAGTAACTCATCTGTATCCGGCACATCGATGCGCTGGGCATTCTCACCGCCGTCGAAAATCACATGTTCTTCGTCTTGCAACTGTTCCCACTCAAACGACATCTTCGTCCCATACACATCGTAGCTTTCGCGATACTGACGCACCACATCAAACAGCGAGCGGGTGGCTTCGGCTACGACGTCGGTGCCTTTCAACTTGAATGTGGCGGTCTCTACGGCATACGGTGCATTGTAACGGCTGGCCAAATCGTCCGATAGTCGCCCTGAACCGTGGCAAACCACCGACTCGGCAATGGTATTGTTAATGCGCAACAGCGGCGATATCGCGTGCGTGCCATTCAACATCGGCGGATAACCTTTCCAATATTCGGCCCACCCCTCCATGCTCATATCCTGGATGTGCGATCCGCGGACGAATTGGATCTTACCAAGTTGCCCGGTCTCGGCCAATTTCAAGCCATAGAGGAATTCACGGGTGTACAATGCGGTTTCCATCATCATATACACCTTGCCCGATTTGCGCTTGGCGGCAACGATTGCTTCGCAGTCTTCCACCGTCATCGCCATCGGGATGGTACAAGCTGTATGCTTATTCGCATTGAGCGATGCCAACGTCATGCGCGCATGCTCCGGCACAGGGGTTACCACGTGGATGGCATCCACATCTTCACGTTTTACGACATCTTCGAAATCGGTGAATACCAAATCATCATCGAGGTTGAATTTTGTCTTCAGCTCGTTAAGGGTATTTTCATTGCGGGTGCAAATCCCCACAGCTTTGATGTTCGGATGTTTTTGGTAGATGGGTATAAATTCTTTCCCGAAACCCATTCCTACGATAACGACAGTGATTTGTGACATGTTCTGTTCTTGTTTTTAGCTAATTATATCGTTTTGTTATTTTGCAATCCAGTTGACCGCGTTGATCAATAATGTTTTGTATGCTTCGTGGTGATGGCTACGCTCATCATGGCCCGTGGTAATTCCGGCTATTTTTGCCTTTCGGTGCTTCACGGTGAACACACCCGGATAAACCGCATCGGTTTCCTTGGATTGACCAATAACCAAGACTTCAATCCCCTTGGCGGCCGGATCGGGTATAAAACGGTACAATTCATCCACAAAATCAAATTTCGCCGGAACGCCCTGTGTGATTGGGTGACCGGCATTCACTACAAAATTTTTGATGTCCTGGAGCTTCTCGTGGCTCTTGCTTCCGCCGCCTACATAATTCAGATTGTACGCCGGCCAGTCGGCCCAGTTGTACCATACGGCGGCATGCAGCAGCAACAGCCCGTGGCCTTTTTCGACGAACCTGGTAATCGCCGCCTGTCCCGCTGTGTTAATCGGCTGATTGTTCGTCAAAATCAAGAGATCGGATTGTTTCAGGTAGGCCGGTATAGAATCCGTATTCTCGGTATACGTTACCTGGTAATTACCGGCTGCCTCGATTGCTTTCTTGTCTTCCTCACCATACCAGCGGCCGAAATCATGGGAGCCGCCGCCACCCACCATCAAAATCCGCGTGGGTTTGGTCTGGCCAATTGCTGTGCCCGCTGTGATTAGCAACAACGCCAATCCCATCAATAGTTTCATCGTTTTTATCATCTTAAAATCCATTTTTGGTTTCTCTTCGTTATTTAACTACCCGCATAATACCATTCATTCCGCGCCAATGCCCTGGGAACGTACATAGGTAAGGGTAATCTCCTGGTTCGGTAGGCGCGGTAAATTCCAGGGTAAAACTTTCTCCAGGATTCACCAGGGGTGTATGGTGCAGTACTTCCGGAACCGACGGGATGTATTGCTTTTCGTAAGCCTCAGACGAACGCAACATATCATCCGCTGCCTTGCCCACGATGTCTAATGTGCCCGGCTGGATAATCAGCAGGTTATGCTGCATCCCATCGGGGTTCTCAAATACCAGGGTTATCCGCTTTCCGGCAGGAACGGTAATCAGTTTCTTATCATACTGCATGATGTCTTTCACCGCTTTCAACTCGATCCGTTCCGAAGGCACACTGGCCGCGGGGTCGGTAGCTTGGGCATCGCCTTGCGCCGAGACAGCTGAGCGGTTTGCTCTAGACAACTTCACCGTGATGCGGTTGGCATTGCCCGTGAATCCGGATGAACCGCCGTAATCAGCAAAAGCATGTGCTTCGTCAAAATCCTCCCCTGAGCGCAGGTTCAGTTCGGGCGACTCGGCAAAGAGGTGCATGGCCTTGGCCGTGCCTTGGCTTACGCCGTCAATCAGCAGTTCCATTGAGGCATCCGCCAGTAAGCGGGCATCGGCAACAAATTCGCGTGGCAGGTTACCGCGTGATACCACCGTTGCGGTTTGGCCGTGTTGGTATACTTCGAAAAAGAGCCGGTTATTTTTTGCATAAACGGCATATCCACCGCTCTTATCACCTTGCCCTACAATCAGCCCATTATAGGGCTCGTTGTCGCGCCGCTGTATTTCCATTTGGAGGTGGATTTCCTTATTGGAAACATCGGGCGAAAACGGAAAGCGGCTCCGGCGACCGAGCGTGTATTCTTCGTTAGCCAACGACTCCAGTATCCGTGTAGCAAAGCTACTTGCACCCGGTGTTGACGCCAGTTTGAAGAACGGATCTTCGTGGTGCGCGATAGCCGCAAACAACGCTTGGGAAAGCCACCGGTCCTGTTCATTGGCCGAATCTTTAGTGGCTTCAAGTAAGGCTTGCGCAACGGCCTCGGATACGGGGTATTCCGTCAGTTTCACAAATGCCGCGAGCCGCGTATTGAGGTTGGTATCGGCCAGTACGCCACTTTCCAGCAACCCATCGCGGAACTTATCCGCTACGGGCAATACCTGTGCCGCCGCTTTACGTACACCTGCCGACGGATGTTGCAAAGCTGCTATCACGGCGTCGGCCACATCTTCGCGCTCACCAATCAGGTTCAGCCCCTGTAGCGTCCACAGGGCATGGATGGCTGGTGCATTCAGTCCGATTTTATCGACCTTACGGTCGCCCGCAATGCGAATCAGATCTTCGGCAACGTCGTCTTGCCCCCGCTCTACCAGCAACCGCTGCGCATGCGTACGCCAAAACTTGTTATCGCTCTTCAACGCTTTCAGCAGGCCATCCGGATCGTCTTTAGTCAGCTTAAATCCGTTTTTATGCTTGGCGTCTTTATACACCAGCCGGTACACCCGTCCGTATTTCTTATCACGCAGGTCACTTTCAAACGCATTACCCGGACCATGGGGTTGCTCGATAAAGGGCAACACCTTGTCTGATGGTGCCTGTGCAGGCACGAACACGTTGTGCTGGATGATGAAATTATACCAGTCGAGTATCCACACGGCGCCATCCGGACCTACTTCCGAATGGATAGGGCCAAACCATTCGTCCGAACTTGCAACCAAGTTCCAGCCGTCGTGCTCTTTGAAGCCTGCACCATCCGGTTCGATGACCGCGTTGTGTACCAAGCGTACGGTTGGCTCAGTAACAAAGGCTACCCTATTCCAATAGCTTTGCGGATAATCGCGTGCGGTATAGAAATGGTGCCCTGCCGCGGCCGTAAAGCCACCGACCACATCCACCTGCCTCAGATTGGGCGTCATGGCATGTACTTCATAATGGCCATCGACTTTCTGCACCGCATTGACGGGTTGCCGCTGGTCGTCACTCCGAAGGCGGCGCTGAACCAGTTGTTCGGGCATCGAATAGTAAGCACTATGGGTATTGTTTGCCGTGGAAATAAATACGTTGTTATCTTCGGTCATCCCCAACCCCCACGTATTGTTGCTGGTGGTAGCCAAAAACTCAAAATCGGTTCCGTCAGGCTTGAAGTGATATACCCCTTGGCCAAAAGCCAGCCGCTTGCCGTCGATGTAACCATCGAATCCGGCATAGCCCGTAACACCCCAAATTTTGTTATCAAATCCGTATTGCAGGTTGGAAGGGCCTGCATGGGTGTCGTTCTTATTCCAACCGGTCATGATGGTATCACGCAGGTCGGCTACATCGTCACCGTCGGTATCTTTAAGGAAGATGAAATGGGGCGCCATCGATACGATGATACCGTCGTTGGCGAACGTGAAACTCGTGGCAATATTCAGCCCGTCTGCAAATACCGTGAACTTATCGGCCACACCATCCCCGTCGGTATCTTCACATATCTTCACACGGTCATTCGCTGCACCTTTAAGCTCTACAAAATTGTTGGGATAGTCCATGGCTTCGATAATCCACAACCGCCCCCTCTCATCCCAGCTCATCGCTATCGGGTTAACGATATCGGGTTCCGATGCAAATAGTTTCAGTTCGAAGCCTAGGGGAATCTGGGTAAGCCTCGATGATTCTTCCGGTGATAATGCATCTTGCATCTTGGGCACAAAATGCCGCGCCGTAAAGTCGGCGATCGTATCTTCATAAATACTTACACTGGGAATATCCAACTTGGCCACCCACCCCATCACCTCATCGCCCAACGCCCATTGCGCAGCATTGTTGATTAACCGCAAGAAGTCCAGTTGCTTCCAGGTTGCCGTTTCTCCGCCGAGTGCCGTATGGAATATACGTCCACTCCCTTTTACCAGATACTGCACCGAATCGGCTGCACCATCTTTCGCTTCTGCAGGATTAGCACCATCGATAACCAAGGATTCCGTGCCGAAAGACAGCAGGCCTTTTCCATCCGACACGAAATCGGCCAAGACCCGTTGCTCGTCCGCCGCTATCGAATCCGAGACTGCAAAAAGCACGACACCATCGTATACGCGAAGACTCTTCTTGTTTAGGTCGCTCAAATCCTCGGTGTAGGTGAGGTTGATGCCGCTTTGGAACAATTCAATGGCCAACCAGGATGCATATTTACTGGCCTCGACCTCCTCAGCTGCGCTGCCCACGAACAATACCTCTGCGCGCCGCGGATAATCACGGCTAACATCCGTACATTGAATCAGCAACAGACAGCAAACAGCAATACACAAGTAGGGAATAAATTTCATATAAATAGTTCTATAACCGTAAACAAACACAAAAGTAGGCGACCAGCCCACAAGAAAACCGCGGTATATTATCTCTTTATAGTCAAATTATACCATAGTTCATTAAATTTATATATTTGCAATGACAAATCATGAAGAAAACGCACGTTATTCCCAAAGCACTCATTCCGGAAAACCGAACGTTTGTAGTGCGCAAACAGGTGGAGCCTTATTTCGATCCTACTTTCCATCTACACCCCGAGTTTCAATTATCTTATGTGATGGAAGGTGAAGGGAACCGGTTTGTGGGCGATAGTATCAAACCGTTCAAGGCAAATGACCTGGTGCTGATTGGCCCCAACCTACCGCATGTTTGGCGCAGCCACAACAGTTATTTCGAAAAGGATAGCCAGTTGAGCACCACCGTCATCGTTATCTACTTCCTCGACCATTTCCTTGGCGAAAACATCCACGAGAAAGAAGAATTCGAGCGTATCAAACATCTCTTCCAGCGGTCGCAATGCGGTATTGAGATTACGGGTAAAACCAAGCTCGCCGTCATGCGCATGATGGTCGAATTGCTCGAATTGAAGGGGGCCGACAGCATCATCCAACTCTTGAAAATACTCAATACCATTGCGCTATCTGATGAATGCCACCTCATTACCGATACGCATTCCAAATCGTACAATACGGAGGCCGAAACGGACCGGATGAATAAGGTGTATGAGTTCATCATGAAAAACTTTCATCGGAAAATCCATCTGGAAGAAGTTGCTTCCATTGCCAGCATGACGAACACTTCATTCAGCCGCTATTTCAAATCGCGCGTCAATCAGTCGTTTTCAGACTTCCTAAAAGAAATACGTATCGAATATGCTTGCAAATTGCTTAAGGAAGACAAGATGAATATCGACCACATCGGCTTTGCATGCGGTTTCCAATCCATGACCAATTTCAACAAGCAATTCAAGAAAGTCACCGGCAAACAACCCCACCAGTACCGCAATGAATACCAGAAGGTTGTGCTGGATTCGTACCATCAGTATCATTGAAATACCGGCGCTGCCTGCGGCGTCGTACTCGGCACTTGGCCCACGATTTCTGGCCAACCATTGCGCCAGGTGACTTTGTCGAGCATCAGCATGCGCCGGCTGGCCCCGCTCGACACCTTGCCTTTGGTGCGGTCTATGCCATGGTAAAGAAACCAATCCACTCCCTCATCGTCGGCAATGAGCCGTGCATTGTGACCGGGGCCCGCAATACGTGCATTGCCTTTTATGAAAAGTGTTCCTTTGCCCCGTTCGGTGATAGTATCGCCCGCTTTATCCACATACGGCCCCATCAGGTTTTCCGACCGAGCCACCAACACATGGTATTTACTATCGGCCCCTTCACAACAGCTACCCTTGGAACCGAAGAAATAATAATAGTCGCCGCGCTTGTGAATCATCACGGCTTCGAAGTCGCCCGCCGCTATTTTCACTTTTTGCGACAGATCATGCACGGAAAGCCCATCATCAGCCAATTTCACCGCATAGGTGCCTTGTGAAGGTGCATTGCTGAAGCTACCCCAAAAAAGGTACTTTTCTCCTTCTTCTTCGAAATAGAAGGCATCGATGGAGTTGGGCACACCTACTTCCTCGCTGGTAAATACTTTACCATGGTCGATAAAAGGACCTGTCGGCCGGTCCGCTATGGCCACGCCTATACCCGGGTTGGGGTCGCCCCAGACAGAATAGGCGTAGTAGAGATGGTATTTCCCATTCACGAAGGTTACATCGGGAGCCCATATACCCCCGGATTCCTTCCAACGTGGTTTTTCACCAAACGCCTCCCCTACCACTTGCCAATCTACGAGATTGGCCGACCGTAGAATGGGCACGAGCCGACTACCTTGCCCATCGCCCCAGTTATCTTGGGTACCATACGCATAAAAAAGTCCTGTTTTCGGATCGCGGATAACTGTCGGATCTGCAAGGATGGGTTCGAAAACCGGGTTGGTATACCTGGTCGCGGATGCATCCGGTCGCGGTGAATCGTGCGTGCCCGGTTGCTTATCAGTACGTACGCACCCCATCAATATAAGTAAAACAACGAGAAAATTATAGATCAACATTTCCTTTGGACTTGAATGAAAATAGGTTTATTCTTTCAACATCGGTTTAATCACCTTATCGCTTGCCATACGAAACTTATAGTGACCACCCGCCGCATCCCACCGTTTACTGATGGGAACGATCCGCGTCCGCCGCGGCGTTACCTGTTCCGAGCCGAAATGGACATGGTACACGTAATACAATTGCCCATCTAGCCCTTCAAACAAATCGCCATGTCCGGAGCCGTTCTCACCGACGATCGTTCGGTGGATAATCGGGCTGTCGCTTTGCTTTATCCACGGACCGTACGGCGAATCGGCGACAGCGTACCCGACAGCATAGTCGATATTCATGTAATGGTTAGCAGAATAGAACATATAATATTTATCTTTTAACCTGATGACAGTAGGACCTTCCATGATGGGTGCCGATTCATAGGCTGGGGTAGCTTCCCACGGCTCGGTTTGGTCAAAACATTTCGTTAACGTCTCTGGCTTGATTTTACCCGTTGCCATATCAAACTCGGCCACCCACAGGTAATTGCCACTTGCAAACCGAACGTGGTAAAGGTAATGTTTACCATCATCATCTTTAAAAATGTAGGAATCGATATTTTTCTCCGTGCCGTCGATAGGGGCTACCTCCGTCTGTTTATACGGGCCCAGTAAGGCGCTTGAATGGGTCAATACCGTCTGCTCATTGGCGGTATAGGTTAAATAATATGTCCCGCCTTCCTTGAATAGTTGCGGTGCCCAAAAGCCTTGGGTGCCGAAAGCTTGCTCACCTTTCGAGAGGATCATGTGTGTCGGGCCCTGTGCACCTCTGGGCACGGACCAACTTTTTAGGTCGGTCGATTCCAACATAGCGAACCCGGCCGACGCTGCCCTTCCGTTTCCACCTGTGCCGGTGAGATAGTATTTCCCATTTTCAACATATATCGTTGGGTCGGCAAAGAACAATTCTTGCTCTTCCTGTGCCACGAGGTGAATACTTGGGGCAAATAGCCCCATAATCACCAGGACACTACATAGAACCATGCTTTTTATACTATTATCCATCTTCCAAAAATAAGCGGTTGGGCTACCTAAAAACCGTGGTATATTGCCTCTTTATGGTCAAATTATACCATCGTATAAAGTTTCCAAACATGCTTGATGATAAATCATGAGGAAAACATCACGGCAACAGCACCGGTGTCATGAAATCCTCATCGATCTGCATAATGGTTTTGCCGTCTTTTTCGGCAAAGGTTACTGTACTCATATGCATGGCACGTGGATGTATCTCCGTTTCACTGTGATGCGCATGAAATACAATCCTTAAATCCCCTGCCTTATCTCTGAACATGGCGTTGTGGCCTACCCCCACCAGGGCTCCCGGCTTTTGTAAAATCGGGTTACCCGCATACTTTGTCCAGGGCCCCGTTACCTTATCAGCCGTAGCGTACCCAATGCCATAGAATGGACTCTCATAGCTATTTGCCGAGTAGGTCATATAATATTTCCCATCATGCTTTAGCACGAAAGGCCCTTCATTGACCCGCGGCCATACTTCTTCCCACGCTTGCGATACGTTGATGCACTTGACTGCTGTTTCCGGCCTGATTTCAGTCAGGTTATCGGCGAGTTCAGCAACCCAGATATTCAGGCCGTCGTTAAACCGATCGTAGAAGAGGTAAGGTTTGCCGTCATCATCGATGAACAGCGAATTATCGATGCATTTCTCACCGGCGATCATGGGTCGCTGGACGTCCTGCTTAAACGGACCGAGCGGACTGTCACCGGTGGCTACACAGATATGTTCGTCAGCGGAATAATACATATAAAACTTGCCGTCCACATGGTACACTTCGGGCGCCCAAAACCAACGATCGCCCCACGAATCCTTTTTGTCCAATGCCAATCGGTTGCCCTGCACGGCTTCCCACGTTAAAAGGTCTTGTGACACATAAACTGCAATTCCATCGCCAGCATATGTGCCATAGGCGTAGTAAGTATCGTCGTGCAATAAAATGAAAGGGTCGCCGAGAAACACATTGGTTTCCACCGGGTTGGGAGATACGCTCGGCCATTCGCCAGTCACGACCGACGAACTGGCCAGCACATTGACACTGCCCACAAATATGATAAAGAGAATCGTCTTCATTTGCATAATATATCCTATTTGTTATCCATATTATCCCTCATCGCACATAGCCTTCCATTATGCTACGACCCACCTAGTTGCTAGGTAATTGTAGGTTCTTAATGTTGCTTTCCGATTGCGACATTGGCCAAAAACCATAATAAAGCCCCGACTGGCTGAGGCCAATCGGGGTATTACATCCATGTTTATAATATTAATCCACCTTTATCTTATATAACTGCTGGTGCCATTGATGCAACTCCTCCGCCGGCATTTTCACCACGGCACGGTCATATGTCATCAATCCGTTGGTCTCTATTTCCACGTCGGTCGTCTGCGTGTATACGGCAGCTGATAGGCCCAAGGGTATCAAGCGGGCCAAATCTTTGACCAATCCGCTGTAGCGGCGCTTCAACTCGTCGACGTTCTTGAAGCTTTGGTAACCCCAATTGTCCTTGTTCTGCCAGGTATGTCCTTCGATGGGCAATCCCAACCCACCGAATTCTCCAAGTACCAAGATCCGGGTATCGCCGTATATTTCGGGGCGCGGCATTACGGCATCCGGATAGTTATGGATGTCGATGATGTGCCCGGTTTCGTAAAAGTTGCCACCGCTTGCGCTGTTCACCAGCCGGGAGGGATCATAGGCCATGGTCCATTCCGTGATTTCTTCGGTTTTAAACTGTCCCCATGCTTCGTTGAAGGGCACCCATACGACGATGCTGGGAAAGTTATGCAACGCGTCCATAATGGATTTCCACTCCTTGCGGTATATCGCTTCGGATTCAGCGCTACGATCCTTGTCGTGCTGGAGGCCGGACGTGATGCCGGGCCGCATATCCCACTTGTTGCCACCCAGATCGCCGCTTGGCATATCCTGCCACACCAATACTCCCAGCTGATCGCAGTGGTAATACCAACGTGCCGGCTCTACTTTGATGTGTTTGCGGATCATGTTGAAGCCCATTGCCTTGGTTTTTTCCACATCGAAGCGCAGGGCCTCATCCGTTGGCGCGGTATACAGGCCTCCTGGCCACCAGCCCTGATCGAGCGGTCCATACTGGAATACAAATTCGTTGTTAAGCAGCATCCGTTGTATACCATTTGCATCTTTGGCCATCGATATCTTGCGCATGGCAAAATAGGAGCCGATTTCGTCCACGACCTTCCCTTTGCGCACCACGGCAACCTTGAGGTCGTATAATGCCGGTGATGTCGGCGACCACAGCTGTGCGTTATTGATACTCAACGTGGCTTCCGCACCTGCCGCCACGGTCTCTTCGCTCACCTTTGCTCCGTCTTTCCATGCGGAAACCCGCACTTGGTCGCTCTCGCGCGCACCTGCCACGGTTGTTTGTACAGAAAGCGTACCCTGGTCGATATCGGGTGTTTGCTTGGTAGCCACGATGTGCGTTTCGGGTACCCCTTCTATCCATACCGTTTGCCAGATACCGGTAACCGGCGTATACCAAATGCCATGTGGGCGCACGACCTGTTTGCCGTTGGGTTGCGGACCTTCATCGGTAGGGTCCCACACGCCTACAATAATTTCCTGCTTAGCACCCTTTGTCAAGTAGGGGGTAATGTCGATGGAAAAGGGATCGTATCCACCTTCATGCGCACCGGCCTTCTGGCCGTTCACATATACCTCGCACTTCCAATCCACGGCACCAAAATGCAGGATTACCTGTTGTTTACGTATTTTCTTATCGAGGGTCACCGTACGCCGGTACCATAGGGAGCTATCTTTACCGACCGTCTTTCCAACACCGGAAAGCGCCGACTCCACGGCAAAGGGAACCAGTAGTTGGCCGTCGTAGTTCTTGGGGACAGCACCCAATTTACCGGCCACGATGGCGTAATCCCAGAGGCCGTTTAAATTTTGCCATTCTTGGCGCACCAGTTGGGGTCTTGGGTATTCTGGCAACGGGCTTGCTACATCGATATCTTGGGCCCAAGTCGATTTGATTTTGTCCCCGACAGGTTGCCATGCGTTGGGTTCCTGTGCATTAAGTTGCTCCAGCAGGAAGCAGGATAAGAAGAAAAGGGTGCAATAAATAGTCTTAATCATTTTGTTTGTGTTATACTGTTAGTATCTTTTTTTTCAGCTAAGATATGGACAATGCTAAGCAAAACAACGGATATTCGTATATTTTCTGCCGAATTTGTTTATAAACATCCCTTTTCAATGGCGCAGCCCAAACCGAGTACCACGCAGAAAGCCGTTTGGCATCATTTCACTGCTTGTGTTATTTTTATGTAACTTTTTTAATCAGCATACCCAAAAAGCCTCGCATTTTTCTTTTTTTTGCAACTGAACGGTACATAATATACAGATGTCGACCGCAATAACAAGGGAAATTTATTCAAAACTCTTCTTTGCCATCTTTTTTGCGAAGATGGTTATCTCCACTACCCCTATTTTTTTTCACAATTTTGACAAAGAAGCGTTATTGCAGGTGGTTTTACAGCTCGAAATAGAAAACAATAATGGTAAATCCGGGCAAGGTGATCAAGTGAAAGACATTTTCGCCAAAGGTTATTTCAAACTGGCAACTGTATTTAGCCTCCAACCACCTGCCGATTACACCATCGAAACAAATATCATCACGGATGATGCCCGGCATATCCGTGCTTACTATCCAACCGTACCCACCCCGCCTCCGAACCGTCTGGCGTAAATGTGAACCCATCAATCGATGGGGATTTTTAGCGATTAGCTTACATTTTTGCACTTATTTTATATCATTATGTTTGGTACACGTACGTCTGCGTTCTTGAAATTGTCAAGACGGGACTTAAAATACGACTTACCGGCAAGCGTCGTGGTTTTTCTCGTCGCCTTGCCATTATGCCTGGGGATAGCCTTGGCATCCGGAGCCCCGCTATTCGCCGGGCTACTAACCGGAATTATCGGCGGCATTGTTGTCGCCTCACTCAGCGGCTCACAGCTCAGTGTCAGCGGGCCCGCCGCTGGCCTTACCGTCATTGTATTGGGGGCCATCGAGCAATTGGGAGCCTTCGAGACCTTCTTATTGGCAGTTTTGCTGGCTGGGCTAATCCAGCTTGCCCTTGGGATAGTCCGCGCAGGGATGATTGGCAACTATTTTCCGTCGTCAGTCATCATCGGTATGTTGGCAGCCATTGGTATTATCATTATATTAAAACAGGTGCCACACGCCGTTGGATATGACTCCAGTTTTTTCGGCGAGGAGAGTTTCGTTCAGCTGGATAATGAGAATACCTTTTCCGCGCTGCAAAAAGCCTTCGGTGCCATCAACTATGGTGCTTTCATCATCTGCGCCGTCTCATTGGCAATTTTGATTGCATGGCCGCGGTTCAAAAAACTGCGCTCGATACCTGCCCCGCTGGTCGTTGTCGTTGTGGGTGTATTGCTGGGCTTGCTTTTTGCTGGCAGCAACCTCCAACTGTCGCCCAATCACCTTGTGGTCATTCCGGTCGTCGATTCTTTCGGTGAGTTCCTCGGCTTGTTCACCTTCCCCGATTTCTCCCAAATAGCCAACAAAGATGTGTGGATGGTAGCCATCACCATTGCCATCATCGCTAGTTTGGAAACCCTGCTTAGCTTGGAAGCTGTTGATAAAATCGATCCGTTCAAGCGTATCTCACCTACCAACCGGGAATTGATGGCACAGGGTGTCGGCAATATGACCTCGGGGCTGTTGGGTGGGCTTCCGCTGACCGCGGTCATCGTGCGGTCTTCTGCCAATGTAAATGCTGGTGGACGATCAAGACAGAGCGCCATGCTCCATGGCATTTGGCTTATATTGGCGGTGTTGCTCATTCCCGCGGTCATCAACCTCATTCCACTCGCGTGTTTGGCGGCCATCCTGCTCCACACGGGGTACAAATTGGCGAAAGCTTCCACCTTCAAACGTATGTGGCATAAGGGCTTGGATCAATTTATTCCTTTTATGGTGACCATTATAGCGGTGGTATTCACCGATTTGCTCACCGGTGTGGGAATAGGGTTGTTAGTGGCTATGTTTTACATCCTCCGAAACAATCTTTCCAATGTATTTGAATTTCTTGTAGAAGAAAATGAGGACGGAGCCAAAATAACCTTTACCTTAGCCGAAGAAGTGACATTCCTCAATAAGGCGGCCATACAAAAAGCGCTATACGGACTCCCGCGCCGTATAAATGAGATTATCATTGACGGGTCACAGAGCCGCTTTATCGATAAAGACGTGATTGAAGTCCTGCGGGATTTCGAACAGCATGCGGTAAGCAGAGGAAATTCCATCGAATTGGTGGGTATTGTAAACAAGAAAAATGTACCTAACATCAGGCGTTTTACCCAAAGCATCCTCCAAAACGACTCGCTGAAACGCCGGGCGGCCAAACGAACTTCAAAGACAATCTGATGAATCACAATAAAGCTATGTTCAAAAAACAATTAAATAATCCCGAATTAAAAGCGAGTTTCGAAAAAATCCTTGCCGGCAATGCCGATTGGATTAAGCAGGTGGAAGAAGATACCACTGGGAAACTCAAGCAATTGGCGGAAGGCCAATATCCGGAACTGTTATGGATTGGTTGTGCCGATAGCCGTGTACCGGCCAACCAGATTACGAATACACAGCCCGGCGAAGTTTTCGTACACCGCAATATCGCCAATATGTGTGTCCATTCGGACATGAATATGCTCAGCGTGCTTGACTATGCGGTAAACGTATTGAAGGTAAAACACATTGTTGTAGCTGGACACTACGGTTGCGGCGGCGTGGCGGCAGCACTGAGTCGCCAGCAATTCGGCATCATCGACAACTGGCTTTGCCACATCAAAGATGTATACCGTTTCCATAGCGATGAGATAGATGCCATTACCGATGAGAAACAAAAAACAAACCGGCTGGTCGAACTCAATGTGGCTGAGCAGGTGTTCAACCTGTGCACCACGTCCATCGTGCAGAATGCATGGAAAGAGCGCAATGACCTGGCGGTACATGGCATGGTCATCGATATCGCCACCGGTAAGTTGATCGACCTCGACATCACATTTACGGATAGTTTGGGATTAGGCAAAGTGTTTGCCTATAAGTAGGGCGAGAAGGGCGTCTACCAATGGGCAGACGCCCTTTCTTAATATTTTATTCCGCCCCTAAAAACGGATACCGATAATCCGTTGGCGGATCGAAGGTTTCTTTAATGGTACGTGGCGACACCCATCGCAGCAGATTGATCATCGAACCCGCCTTGTCGTTGGTGCCCGACCCCCTAGCTCCTCCGAATGGCTGCTGGCCAACCACGGCGCCTGTGCATTTATCGTTTATATAGAAGTTGCCCGCGGCATTACGAAGTGCGTGCGTAGCCTGGCTGATGGCATAGCGGTCTTGTGCGATAACAGCCCCGGTGAGCGCATAGATCGATGTGTTATCGATTATTTCTAGTGTTTCTTCCCAATGATCGTCGGCGTATACATAGACGGTCAACACCGGGCCAAACAGTTCCTCGTACATGGTTACATAATCGGGCCGGCTGGCCTTGATCACCGTGGGGTGGATGTAATAACCCTCGCTCTTGTCGTACGTACCACCTACTATGATTTCGGCCTCGCTGTCTTCCTTAGCCTGATCAATGTATTTGGCTAGCTTATCAAAGGACTTTTCATCGATGACCGCATTGATGAAGTTACTGAAATCGTCTGTGGGCCCGATCTTGAAGGACTTAACATCCGAAACGATCAACTCCTTCAATTTTGGCCAAAGCGACTCGGGGATATAGACGCGGGAGGCGGCCGAACATTTCTGCCCTTGGTACTCAAAGGCTCCTCGCACGATGGCCGTTGCCGAGGCTTTGACATCGGCGGAGGGATGTATCAATATGAAATCCTTCCCCCCGGTTTCGCCCACAATACGGGGGTACGAACGGTAGCGGTGGATGTTTTCGCCAATGGTCTTCCAAATGTGCTGGAACACGGCGGTAGACCCGGTAAAATGTATTCCGGCAAAGTCGGGATGGTTGAAAATAACCTCTCCGGCCGACGGCCCATCTACGTAGACAAGGTTGATGACCCCATCGGGTACGCCCGCTTCGCGGAAGACCTCCATGAGTACATTGGCTGAATAGACTTGCGTATTGGCGGGTTTCCACACCACCACGTTCCCCATCATCGCGGCCGAAGTGGGCAGATTGCCCGCTATCGCGGTAAAGTTGAAGGGGGTGAGTGCAAACACGAACCCTTCCAAGGGACGCTGCTCGACGCGGTTCCAGCTACCTTTTGGCGAAACTGGCGGCTGCTGCCTATATATTTCGCTCATGTATTGCACATTGAAGCGAAGGAAGTCGACGATTTCACAGGCAGCGTCTATCTCCGCCTGGAATGCATTCTTTGACTGCCCAAGCATCGTTGCCGCATTGATTTTATAGCGATAAGGCCCCGCAATCAGGTCGGCAGCTTTCAGGAATATGGCTGCGCGCTGCTCCCAAGGCAGGTTCTCCCAATCTTCCTTGGCCGCCAATGCGGCGTCGATCGCTGCTTTCACATGGGTTTTATCGCCTTCGGAGTAGTAGCCCAACGTATGTTTGTGCTGGTGGGGCGGGTGGATGGAAACTTTCCGGTCCGTGCGCACCTCTTTACCACCAATATACATCGGGATATCCACTTCCTGGGCGAGTGCGGCCTGGATAGCTTGTTGCAACAGCTTCCGTTCTTTGCTCCCGACGGCATAAGACAAAATCGGCTCATTGACCGGCGCGGGAACATTGAAAAATCCTTTTAACATAATTCATTCATTTTGTGTGACGCTACAAAACTACCAAAACCCGTAGGACTCTGCAATTTATTTGGATCGGATCGGATACAATTTCGTTAGTTTTCGCCATTGTTTATTACTTTTATGCTAAATAACACATGGTTATAAATAAATATATCGTAAACTTCTTACCATAATTTCGTTATGCATCCACTCCGCTCATTTTCATTGGCATTTGTTGCCTTTATGGTCACCTTGGCTGTGTATGGTCAAGGAAAATGGCCGCACGGTCGAGTCACTGTGGCACCCGACGGCCATTACCTGCAATATGAAGACGGAACGCCATTCTTCTGGCTTGGAGATACCGCGTGGGAGCTGTTCCATCGCCTTACCCGGGAGGAAATCGGCCAATACCTCGATAACCGGAAGGAAAAGGGATTCAACGTGATCCAGGCTGTGGTATTGGCAGAGATGGACGGACTGTTTACACCCAACCAATATGGGGATATCCCATTGGTGGACCAAGACCCCGAAAAGCCGAACGAATCTTATTTCCAACTGGTGGATGACGTGCTGCAAATGGCCGCCGAAAGGCAACTTTGCATGGGGCTCCTGCCAACGTGGGGCGATAAGGTAACGCGTATGTGGGGCGGTGGCCCTGAGGTGTTCTCGGTCGAAAATGCATATCATTACGGCCGTTGGCTGGGCGACAGATATAGGGAAAAAGAAAATATCATCTGGATACTGGGTGGTGACCGGCCGGCCATCCACGATTCGGTAGATACACGCCCCATCTGGCGCGAGATAGCGCGGGGAATCCTCGAGGCTACCGCTGGCGAGGCCCTCATCACCTACCATATTTCAGGGGGCAAACAGTCCACCTCACAGCAAATCCATCGCGAACCCTGGCTGCAGGTGAACATGATGCAATCCGGCCATGGATCGGGCCACGACGTTCCCGTATGGGAATGGATTACGCGCGACCGGGCCATGATGCCTACCAAACCCACGCTGGATTCCGAGCCCAATTATGAAGATCATCCCGTAAATCCGTGGCCGCAGTGGGACCCAAAGAACGGGTATTTCGACGATTATGATGTGCGCAAACAAACCTATCGTTCGGTCTTTGCAGGTGCCTGCGGCGTTACCTACGGCCACCACAGTATCTGGCAATTCTGGAGCGAAAGGGAAGAAAAAATCAACCATGCCGACCGGTACTGGACCGAAGCGCTGGATCGACCAGGAGCTTTCCAAGTCGGCTACCTGCGGCGGCTCATCGAATCGCGCCCATTTGCTGACCGCATCCCCGACCAGACCATCATTGTAAACGGACAGGGGGAAAAGGGCCAGCATATCCGGGCGTTTAGGGATGGCGCAGGCAGCTACCTCATGGCTTACATCCCGCAGGGCCGCACCATTACGGTAGATGTAACGTCCCTCAACGCCGGGGCCCTGCGGGGGTGGTGGTTCAATCCGGCTACGGCCGATACCGTCGATATCGGACCGGTGGAACATACGCGTTCACTCGAATTGACAACACCCACATTGGGTTTCGGCAACGATTGGGTGTTGGTGATTGATGGGGTGGCGGCTATGCGAAGATAATCAATCATTTGGAGGGCACAGCCAAAACCTGCCCAGCCGCCAACAGCTCCTTTTCAAGCGCCGCATACGCCACTCCCTGCACGTCCGTCCCGTTGTCGATGGCCAGCGAAGCTGCCAACGCCGCGCTTTGCCCGAGTATCATGAATACCGGTTCCATACGGATGCTGCCGAAAGCAATGTGTGAGCTCGATAGGCACACCGGCACCAGCAGATTGGTGCACTCGTCCTGCTTGGGCACCAACGAGCCGTACGAAATCCGGTACGGCTGCTTCGGGTGCACCCCGATATCCCCTTCGTTCTGCACGTACCCATCGGGCTTTACGTAGCGCTGCACGTTGTGAGAATCCAACGTATAGGAGCCCATGCCCACCGGCTCTGCGACCTCACGTTCGCTGAACGTATCGTACTCGGTCATCACATACTGCCCCACCATCCGCCGAGCCTCGCGAATGTATAGCTGGTGTGGCCAGTTCCCGTTATCCGTGAACTCGTCTTTGGCCAGCCCCCACTGGGCCATCTCGTCCCGTACTTCCGCCGGTACCTGCGGATCGTTCGCCAGAAAGTACATCAACCCTTTCTGGTAATCCGCATGTTCCTTGATGATTTCCCGCCGGCGCTCGTAGCTCGCCTCCGGGTAGTCATAGTTCATCCCGATAAAGTCCGTGCTAAACGGGCCATGGTTATTCGTGTCCGTCTTCCGGTTGGGTATCGGGTCGAACTTTTGGAATGTCTCCCGCCAGCCCGAGGCAAACACCCGGACCAGCAATTCATAGTGATCGGGGTTGTAGTGATCGGGCTTCGGAAATGCCACGCGATTATCAGGGTGGTTGCTCAGGCACATCCGAAAGCAGTAGGCCTGCACGCGGTGGTCGCCGGCACCGTACTCGCCTGGATGTTCGGCGGATACGCCGTACAGCAACCCGCTGGTGCTGTCGCCCGGCACCCTGTACGGGCTGATGTCGCTTTTGAACCAATGGCCGTGGTGCAGTACCCCTGTCTGCACACCATTCCATTTTTCGCCGTATAGGCTATTCGCCTCCCGGCCCACATGGTAGCTCACCCCGGCCGCGGCCATCAGGTCACCCTCGTAGGTTGCATCGATGAATACTTTGCCCGTATAGGTATTACCGCTGAGCATGGTAATCGACATGATGCGGGTTCCCTCCATGGCCACCCCACTTTCGCGGTCGAGCCACTCGTCCCTGCGAACGTCAATTCCATATTCCTTCACATAATCCTCAAAGACCTTCTCGGCCACATGCGGCTCGAATATCCACATGGTGCGGGCGGCACCGTCCATGGCCGGTGTGCCCTGGCCCTTGTTGCCGTATTCTGCATGCTGCTGCCATCGCCATGCAGTGCTGTCTTCGTAATGCAGGTACACCCGGTGGTAGAAATCGCGCGCTAGGCCACCGATCACCGATTTGTCGCCCGTGTCGGTGAAACCCAGCCCGCCCGACGACAGGCCGCCAAGGTGCTTGTCGGGCGACACCACGATGACTGATTTGCCCGACTTCGTGGCCTGTACCGCCGCCGTGATGGCGGCCGACGTGCCACCGTAGATGATGATATCCGCATCGAATGAATCCTCCTTTTTACAGGATAAGGCGGAAATAGCAACCACCAATAGAAACCAACATGATTGTGTCGTTCGTATCATAACATCGTTTTATCTACCGGCTTTATAAGTGTATGCGTAGTTCTTATTCATCGATTTGGATTTCCAGTATCTGTTTGTCTTTTAACAACATGTTCTTCAATACCGCATAATCGATATCCTGCACAGCCACTCCCTCGTCTATTGCTTGGCATGCTGCCGTAGCCGCCGACTGTCCCAACACCATAAACACGGGTTCCATACGGATGGAGCCAAAGGCAATATGTGTTGCGCTTACGCAGACCGGCACCAACAAATTACCACATTCCGTTTCCTTGGGCACAATGGAACGGTAACTGATTGGATACGGATATTTCACATGGGCTTCCACATTTCCCTCATTCTGTACAAAACCGTTCACGTCCACATACCGCTGTATGTGGTGCGAATCCATCCCGTACGCGCCCATGCCTACCGGATCGTCCACCACGTCTATCCGTTCGCAGTTTTTCTGGGTCATCACGTAACCGCCCACCATGCGCCGTGCCTCGCGGATATAGAGCTGCTGTTGCCAACCGCCGCTCCCTTCCCCATACTCATCTTTGCATGTGCCCCATTTTGATACGGCGGCCCGCACCTTTGCCGGTATCCGCGGGTGGTAGGCCAATGTCCACATCAAACCTTGTTGATAATCTTTGTGCGCTTGCACGATCCGCTCCCGCTCTTCGTAGCTTGCTTCGGGGTAGCGGTGGTTTTGCCCGACGAAATCGGTGGAGAACCCTTTTTGGTTGTTGGTATCCGTTTTTCGATTGGGCATCGGCGAGTTGATCCAGGGTACCAGCTTGTCGCCATATGGGTACATCTTTTCGATGGGTCCCGGGGCTGCCTCATAGTTCCTGAAGAGCAATTCATAATTTCGCTCGTCGTAATTCGCTGGCTTCTTGAAAGGTATACGGTTGTCAGGATGGTCGGTCAACGTCATCCGGAAACAGTACGCCTGTATCTTATCGTCACCTTCACCATCCACCCCAGGGGGGCCTTCTGCAATATAAGGTAGTAGCCCACTTTGCGGATCGCCTTTCACCACATAGGGGTCTACCCGGTCGATAAAGTTGTGGTTGTAGGCGTTCCGGGAAAGCGTCCAGTTCAGTGTACGGCTTATTTTATTGGCCTGCACGCCGTTCAGCGTTTCACCGTATTCGCGGTTGGCTTCCCGTCCGATGCGGTAACTGACTCCCGCGGCGGCCATTAAATCGCCTTCATAAGTAGCATCGATAAACATTTTCGCGGCATACCTTGCCCCGCTTTCCATTTCAATCGATTCGATACGGTTACCTTCTTTATCGACGCCGGTTTCCCGGTTCAGCTGTTCGCCGTATACGACCTCGACTTCCTCTTTGGCCAGCATCCGGCGGTAAACCTCCAAGGCAGCCGAGGGCTCGAAGGTCCACATGGCATCTTCACCGGCATCCGTACGGGTCTGCCCTTCGTCGATGTATTCATCCCGGCGTTGCCATTTCCAGTTTGCCGGGTCATCGTAATACGCCCGGATATATTGGTAGAACTCCCGGGATATGCCGCCAATGACATATTTGTTGCCGATATCGGTTTGCCCCAACCCACCGGTGGTAAGTCCTCCCAAACGGTGGGTCGGCTCGATGACCACGACCGATTTACCCATCCTCGATGCTTGTATGGCCGATGCAACTCCGGCGGAGGTTCCGCCGTAAATGACCACATCGTATCGCTTTTCCTGCCCCGACACCGATGGACAATTCGCCAGTAGAACCATACTGAACCCCAGTAGCGGGATGATTTTTCTTGAGATCATAATGAAGTGTTTATTATTCCCAATAGGGGTTTTGTATCAAACTCGGATTTGTTTTCCTTTCGACATAAGGAATGGGCCAAAGATAATCCTTTTTCGACCGGCTATATGAAAAAAGATAAACCAACAAGGCACTGTCTCCCTAAGCAACACCGCAATGGGTTCAGGATATCCCGCACCGGGTTCAGGAAACACCGACCCGAACCCTGTACAACGCAATCTGGTTCCATCCCTACGCCACCTGAACCCGGGTGACACCCGACTGGGTTCAAGTGAAATGGACAACGATCCATGTGGAACCGACAGGGGTTCATGCCGAACGCACCCGGGTCCGGTTGCACCCTGAGGGGATTGTGGTGAAGCCGCCTTGGGTTCGGGTGGAGTCATCATGCGTTAGGGTGAGCTTATCTTGAGTTCAGGTTGCATCAAGGTGGGTTCAGGTTGGGTCATCTGGGATTGGGTTTGAGCTGCCATGAATCGATGTGAAACGCACATGGTTTACTTACGCGTCCGGCCGGATCCAGATTGAACCAAAAGGGAGCCGGGTGAAGCCTACCCGAACCCATGTGGAACGAAGCCGGTTTCAGCTTGCGTCTGGCAGAACCCAGTCTGGCACAACATGGCCCCATGTCGGCGCAACATCAACCCATGTCGGCGCAACATCAACCCATGTCGGCGCAACATCAACCCATGTCGGTGTAACATGAACTCATGTCGGTGTAACATGGACTCATGCCGGTATGGCCAGAACTCAGTGCGGCATATCCTGAACCTCTGTTCGCGTGAAAACCGATGGAATCAGTGTAGGCATAGGCGCACCTATTTTAGAAAAACTTCCTGTTTCCGCGGGATTTATCGGGTTTTGTCGGATTACGTATATTTGTAACAGTTCTTTAAATAATATCGAAATGAGGATGTCATTGATTTTGTTCATCGCCTTTGCCTTTTTTATGTCGTGCACCAAAGACGATAATCGGGGAAATACCGGCCAAGATCCGTCGATGAAAGGCACATTGGTGTATCCCTCGGCCGACGAGCTGATGGTGTACTCCTTTGCGGATAAAATCGAACGGACGGTTTTTTCAGCAGGGTACGGATACAACGTCTCCGCCGACGGTAGCATGTTCCTATGGTTCGACTATAACGCCTTCGAAAGCGAGTCTACCATCCATATCCATCGCTTCGACGACGTCGAATCCAGCGATAGCTTCACTGCGCCCTACGCGATTGAAAAAACGCCGGACTTCAGGCCAGGCAGCGAATCCTTGGGGGTGTTGGTAAAATCGGCCGATGAGCCATTACTCCGTACAGACTTCCATTTGATGGACCGTGCGGGCAAAAGCCTGGCCATGGTTCCACATGTCAAGGATTTTGCCTTCTCGCCCGATGGCGACGATCTGATCATTGCGGCAGAAGCACTGGATGCCCAGGGAAATCCGGCAGGTTATGCCATTGCCAAAATAAGCGACTTTGCTGTGGAAGGACAAGCCGTATCCAACGTAATCCGCACGTTTGCCGATTATAGCACGGTACCGGTCGACCTTGCCATTTCGCCAGATGGGGCCACGATAGCCTACACCTTCAACAACCACATTTATACGTTGTTACTTACGAAAGGTGCCGAGCACAAGCAGGTCACCGATTCCCGTTTCAATGAGTGGGATGCAGGGTGGAGCCCGGATGGGAAATACCTGGTATTGGGCTTCAGTGACCAAGCGACCACCAACGATTGCAGTGAACTAAGAATCGTGCCCGCCGATCCTTCGTCGCCTATCCAATTAGTGCCGGGTTACGATGACGAGCCCGTTGATGACCTGCAGCCCACGGCGGGAGGAAAAGCAATACACGGGTGTGCGGTAGCGGGAATAAAGTGGTTCTAACCATTCAACGCATTGTCGGCGACAAGTGAAGTGATATAGGAAGTTGTAAGCAGCTACTCGTATCCTTTCTCTTTTAGTCGTTGTATTAACATTTTTGGATAGTTCGAAAAGATAGCCTTAAGTTCCGGGTAATACGGGATTACTTTATCCATCGTCTCATAAGTATCCACGCCGTAAACACTTAAAGGTACTCCTGCACCGATGTAATCCGACGGCTTATACGTAGTATTCTCTCCAAAAATTTTCCCATACGACAACTGGGCCCACGCTTGGTGGTAATTTGTTGGATGGGTGGCAGTCATCCATGCAATGTTTATTTTGTACTCGTCAGCCACCTTGTCGCGCACGGCTTTGATCATCTCGTTGCCGGTGGGGATGAGAAACTCGCAGTAGTCTTCGGCATCCATCTCTTTGATGATTTCGCACGCCCGGAGGCAAGCATCGATGGAGTAATCGAGCCCCACGCTACTTCCTTCTTTGGTGAGTTTTTTAACATCTAGCCAGAGCTTCATGCCGTTGGGATTTTGCTTTTTATCTTTTACAGCTGCGATAAAGTCGCGGAGGGTGGGTACTTTTTCGCCATTGGCCAACGTACCCGCTGCACGGATTTCGGCCACCGTATGTTCATAGGGCTCGAGGCCATTGATGAGATGTCCGCTCACGGGATGGGCTACAATGATGTCATTGTCGGCAGTAAGCACGATATCGCATTCGGATGCGTAGCATCCAATCTGCATGGCATATTGGAGGGAAGCGATGGAGCAATCCGGCTTACCGCATTCGAGGTACCCACCGCGATGGGCAACCACTTTGTATACCCGTGCTGGTTCATCGGTTTTGGGGGTATCGATATTGGGGGGAGTTTGTGCCTCGCAACCGAATGTGGTAACCAAAAACAAGCCAGCTAATAGTAGTTGTTGGATAGTGTTCATTTGTTATCGTATTTCTATGTAACCGTCAAAAAATTATGCCACCAGCACGGTTGATGCTGGTGGCATAACGATGTGCTATTCCCATCCGGGGTTTTGTGAGAGACCTGTATTCTCCTGGATGGCTGTTGTGGGCACCGGGCGGACATATTTGTAGTCGCGCCATGTGTGCTGGATGGCCGTACTGGGCAGGATGTTACCCTTCGTGCCTTCCGACAATTTGTGGCCGGCCTCGGAAGCCTCGTCAATCTGCAGGATATTCAAGGTGGATATGAGGCTACTGTTTGTCGTCACAATTGTTTCGGGCTTGCCGTTTTCGTCGAAGTCCAGGGGCGTTTCGATAGCCGGCACCCATATACCCATGCGCTGCCGGGTGAACAGTTCGCCTTGGCGCCAACGGATGATATCATCATAGCGATACCCTTCCATGGTAAGCTCGATGCCCCTTTCCCTACGCACTTCTAAAATAAACGGATCGGTTACTTTGCCTTGGAAGTACTCCACCATATACGGATCGGCTTGCACAGGGTAAATGCTCGTTACCCCAGCCCGCTCACGTAAGGGCTTGATTGTTAGGTTCCACACGTCTTCGGTCATCTCGCCGAGCTCGGCTTTCGCTTCGGCATAGGCGAGGAGTATTTCTGCGTAACGCATAATGGGGACGTCGGTAGCGATTGCCGAGACATGGGTATCTTTCTCCGATTCGTCAGTAAGGAACTTGATGGCATGGTAGCCTGTTCTGGCGAAGGTGACATCCGGTGCCCACTGCGTGGTACCGTTATCGCGCGTGAAGCCAGGGGTACGGATGGTCTGGGCGAGCCGGTAGTCCCGGTCGATGGTCTCCGTGGAGAAGTCGACGCTGTTGTAATCGCTGTACTTGCTAGTGAACGGGGTGCCATCTCGCATCAAATAGGTGTTGACAAATTGCCGGGTGTATGCTCGGTTGGCATGCTGGGAGTTGACAAACTGGTTGTTGATGGCATAAGTGACCAGCAGATCGAGGTCGTAATCGCGAGCCCAGATGAACGCATTGGTGTAGGCGCCAGCGCCATCCTCATGGGTAAACATTTCGCGGTATTGCGATGCACGTTTGCTTGGATTGTCGTACAGTGAATACACCCCGGATTGCATAAGGGCTTCGCATGCGGCGATGCACTCACGGAGGTACATTTCACTTTCGTCGGCCGTCCACGGTTCGTCTGTTGAGGGATCTAGCTCGTGGTACCTACGCATGGTGCCTTCATAGAGTGTGAACCTCGCTTTTAAGGCGAGTGCCACGTAGCGATGGATGTAGGATGCGCGGGCGCGGTACTTTGGCGAGGTGAGGCAGTGGGTAACCGCGTAGTCGAGGTCCTCTAGAATTTTCGAAGCAATGAACTCCCGGTTATCGCGGTCTTTGAAGAGCGACTCGGTATCGTTCACGTCGATCGACGTTCCGTACCAGGGCACCGCTCCGAAAGTCTGGATCTTTTCGAAATAAAACATCGCACGAAAGAACCGCCCCACACCTTCGTAATGATCGAGGATTTCGGGTTCTGCATTGGCCTCGCGCATATTGTCGAGGTAGTAGTTTATCGAACGTAATTGTGACCAGTTGCCTGTTCCCCAATTTGATGCTTCACTGGGGCTATAGCTATCCGTAAAATAAGCGTATTGCCCTTGCCAGAAATGGGTGTCGGAGTAATTATCTCCATCGATAAAGGTATTGATAGCCGGGGCGAAACTCCGGATAAGCCCGTTGGTATAGATCTCGAGCGATGCCTCGTCGGCAAAGAAGGTTTCACTCTCCAATCTATTAGGATTCTCTTGCACTAAATAATCTTCGCAAGATATGGTGGTGAATAAGATCGCAATAACGAAATAATGTAATTTTTTCATGGTTTTATCCTCCTGCTGTTAGAATGTAATATTAAGGCCCATGGTGAGGCTCTTTAACATCGGATAGGTGTAGCCGTCTGCTACCGACGCGAAATCGGTATCATACGACAACCCTTCGGGGTCGAAGTTCGGCGCATATTTATGCAGCGGCGTGAATGTAAATAGATTTTCACCGCTCAGGTAAATATTGAGGCCCTGGAGCCCGATGCGGTTGGCTAAGCGTGTATCGAACGTATAATCCAGCTGGATATTCTTCACCCGAACGAATGATGCATTCTGCATATACCGGGTGTTGGGTATTTCGAGCGCCTTGGTCCAGTTCCGGTTACCGTTTG
This sequence comes from Parapedobacter sp., assembly GCF_053550995.1. Lineage (NCBI taxonomy): Bacteria > Pseudomonadati > Bacteroidota > Sphingobacteriia > Sphingobacteriales > Sphingobacteriaceae > Parapedobacter > Parapedobacter sp. The sequence continues at coordinate 32,242 of NZ_JBMQOC010000121.1, read as the reverse complement.
ACTGATAGGTGGTAATTCGCGGCCAGTAGGCGGTATCCCAGTTGTCTCGCTCTTCGCTATACACCTGGTCAGGATCCATATGGTTCTTGGGAATAAACGAGAAAAACGGTCGACCGTATTTACCCCAGAAGTAGCCGGCGTCTGAGCCCGGGTAATAATCCTTTTTCAATACGCCTTGGAAGAACACGGAAAGACCGATACCGTTCCAACTAGACGAAAGGTTGAGCCCGAACTGATACCGGGACGATTGGTTGCCGATAATACGGAGGTCACCGTGGTTGTTGACCTCGAAATTGCCGGGATCGATTACGCCACTTCCGTCGAGATCGGCAAATTTAACCTGTCCCGGACGGGTTACCATATCGGAAGCTTGCCTAAACTCGTGGATGGCCGAATTGTCGATGTCGGCTTGGTCTTTGAACAAACCTACCACCTCATACCCCCAGATTTCGCCAACGGTCATGCCCGGATAAAAAGACGAGGGCGATCCGCCGTTGGCGATGTAACCACTTACGGAACCGAGTGTTCCTGTCTCGTTGGCGTACTTGGTGATGACCGATTTGCTATCCCACAACATCCCCTTAATACTGTAGTTGAATGGTTTGCCGGCAAGTTGTGCTTCGTCTCTCCACTGTAGGGAAACCTCCCAGCCGTCGGTCCTCATCTCGGCATTGTTGCCCTTGGGTGGTGCCGCACCGTACACGGAGGGCAGATTGACGCTCTGTGTATACATGTCGGTGGTATTCCGGCGATACACGTCACCCGTAAACGAGAGCCTGTTCACGAGGAAATCCATATCAAGCCCTACATTATACGTGGAGGCTTTTTCCCATGTTAGAGAAACGGGCGTGATGGTTCCGACAGAAGTGTATGTGGGAAGGGAGCCGCCCAGCACAATGTTACTAGCGGTAGCCACCGACATTTCGGAGGTATACGAATATGGGCTTACGTTGCCGTTGCCCATAGAGCCGGCTGAAAGCCTAATCTTGGCGTTGTCTACCACCCGCTCCGACCACGACATCCAAGATTCATCGGAAATACGCCATGCGACAGAAGCGGAAGGGAAGAAGCCCCATTGCTGATTGAGCGGAAACTTCGAAGAGCCATCGTATCTTCCACTGATTTCGGCCAAATATTTACCTTGGTAGCTGTAATTGAGCCGGTAGAAGCCGCCCATGTACGACCAAGCATTGCCCCCAGATATCGGGTCGGTTGAAACACCATCCATGAGCGAGAACGATGGTTTGGTGGTGGTTATAAAATCAGCACGGGAAACCGCTAATGTTTCATATCGTTGGTTTTCGACGTTCCAACCCAGCAGGGCGGTCAACGAGTGGTCTGGTCCCAACGTAGGCGAGTAAGTCAGATAGGCATTGGCTGCTTGGTAATGCGTATTGTAACCGACTTGCTCCAACTTTGCACCTGCAGACGCCGACTCGTAAAGAATGACACCAGGGCGCTTGGAAAACTCAATAGGCACTTGCATATCCACTCTTTTCCGGTTCGTATAATTGTATGAATAGTCAGCCTGGAATTTCAAGGTATGTTCGATAATATCGATATCAGCCGAGATTTTCTGCCGGAGGTAGAGGTAATCGTTTTCTCTGGACGAAGTGCCTTCGCTGAACGACGCATAGCCGGTGATGGCGGCAGCGGTTGTCCAACTGCCGTCGGGGTTCTTGACCGGCGAAAGCGGATAGCCGACGTGATTGATGGCGCGCTGTATATTGAAATTATTGCGCGGATGCTTCGGCTGATAGTCGTTGATACTCGAAAACGATGTGTTATTGGTGATTTTAAACCATGGCCTTACTTGCAGGGACCCTTTGGCTCGGAAATCGTATTTCTTATAGTTTTCATTGCCAATCTTATAGATGCCGTCAACATCATAGAAGCGCCCTGATATATAATAATCAGAGACCTCATTGCCGCCGGAGATGGACAGGTTGTGTTCGTGTGACATGTTGAAGTCTTTATAGAACAAATCGTACCAATCGGTATTTTCCAGATATGCCCATTCGAACTGACTGTGCCCTTCCAAGGGCATGACGGAGGGCAGCGAAGGATCTTCTCTACGGGCAATAAGCATCTGATGAATTTCCTCCGTATACGGCACGGTACTATCAATATGATCAAGGATAGCGCGGGAGAAATTATAGTATCCGTTGTAGGAGTCGATCCACCAGTTGATCCAATCAAGCCCGTCGGTAACCGATTCGGGAATAACAGTCCGCCTGTTGGCCGATACCGAGCCATTATAATTCAATACAGGTGTTCCCTTTTTGGGACTCTTAGTGGTTATCAAGATGACACCGAACGCTCCTCTGGCCCCATATACTGCCGTGGACGAAGCGTCCTTTAACACGGAAACACTCTCGACATCCTGTGGATTTACTGAATTCAGACTACCTTCAACACCGTCGATCAATACGAGGGACGAACCGCCGGCCCCAATGGATGTTTCGCCCCGCACGTTGAGCGAGGTGGACCTGGAGGGCTTGCTATCGATAAACGATATATTAAGCCCCGCTACTTCGCCTTGTAAAGAACGGGCCAGGTTTGCCGTGGGCCGATTAGCGAGTACTTCACCCGTTACTTGCTCAACCGCACCGACTAGATCTCTTTTTTTCATGGTGGCATACCCCACCACAACGACTTCGTCTAAATCGCTAGTCGATGTTTTCATCGTCACATCGATGGTTGTTTGGCTTCCGATGACCTGCTCCGACGTTTCGAACCCTACCATGGAAAACGACAGAATAGCCCCTTGCTGGGGAACCGAAATCCGATAGTAGCCCTCGGCACCTGTGGTGACCACCTGGGTTGTCCCTTTCAGGGTTACGGTTACACCTTCTAGGGTATTTCCTTCCTCGTCGGTAACTGTGCCAGACACGAAGCGCTGCTGGTTGGAATCAACACCAGTTACCGTAAGTACGTTGGCACGAAGATGCAGACATCCGCATAAGATCAGAAATGCCGATAATTTTAGTGTGCGCCATAATTGGTCCTTTCTTCCGGCGGGCGATATAGCACCCGATTCGGAAAATCCATAATTAATCATTACGTTTGAACATTTTAGTAAATAAATAATCAGTTTACGAAGTGCCTTCCTACGGCACTTCTCCGAACAACTGGGGGAGTGTTAGCCGCACTCCCTTCGTTTTGCATTTTTATTTTCCCATACACATTATTTTAATGGTTCAATGTAATTGCCGGATATCGCAATACAGCGCCTGCATTATTTTTTGTTTACAAACATCGCGGGGAAGTCTGTCTCAATGATATCGGGCTTTCTTATTAGTTCTTCGCTATACGCCTTCACACGTTCTATGTCTGTCTTTTTCTTATCGGCGGTAGGGTGAATAGAAATGAAACACATCACCCCTTTTTTACGCAAATAATCATAGACGGCTTCATACTGCGGATCCATGGTATAGCCAACATAGGCCATAATCCTGTTAAAAGGGATATCGGTTGCGATAAAAGCGTCCAACTCAGCTTGATTCATGATAGCCACACAAAGCATCACCTGGTCTAGCCGATCATAGTAAAACAGCGCCTCTTCCATGGAGCGAACGGAAAGCACGATGTTGTGGTAATCGCTGTCTTGAAACAACTGGACATATTTTTCCCACGGCACGCGCTTATTATCCAAATTAAAAATAGTTTTGTCCTTGCCCCACTCCAATGCTTCCACAAGCGTTGGTATCTTGAATTCGGTGAGGTTACCCTGCCGATCTTTCAACCGTGCGTCGCGGAGCTCCGCATAGGTATAATCGCTCACTGCGCCGCGGAGATTGGTAGTACGGTCGAGTGTTTTGTCATGCATCAAAATAATCACGCTATCTTTGGTCATTTGCGGGTCGATTTCGAAGAACGACGGCAGGTACGTCAACGTTTGTTCCATAGCCTCGATACTGTTTTCTGGGTAGCCGGGTAGCATACCGCCCCGGTGGCCAGAGATAATCACCGGTTTGCTCGCATCATAGTGGAAATGCTGCTGCAATTCGGAGAAGTTGTGGATAGGGATGGTATGCAGCTTTTGCTGGCCAAGGGCAGGAGCCGACAGGAACCATAAACCAGAAACGACAACTAGGGATCTTAACACGTAATTTTCCATAACTTATATTTTTTGCCTAAATTCATTTATTAACGACGTCCGCTTTTTTCCAAATATTCAATGAGTGCTTTGGGCTCGTTGGTCAGTAAAATGGTTGCTCCGTGATCGATAAGCCAACCCCAGGCACCGTCCGGGTCACCGTTTATGGCTCGGTCGTCGTGGTGACCGGCCGACCACTGTGCCGCACATGGCGTCATCCATATCTTCACATTGCGTGAAAGTAAATCTTCATACTGCTGAAAAAATGCCGAGTTCTCGGTCTGAAAAGAAATTTCCATCACGTTTGGTCGATAAGCGGCTATGTAGTCATCGATCTTTTGTAGCGGCTTTACATTCTTGTCCAAAGAAATTACGGCCATAAAGGGTGATCCCTTGATATACGGCATCCGAGATGCAATAGCAGTAACGCCTAATCCCGATTTCGGCACCGCTATATCAAAAGTTCCGGTTTCCTTCAGGATTTCGCCAATTTCTTCGAAGTAGCCATCCCCTTTATCTATGTTGACCAATACCTTCCCTTTAGCAAACCTCATCGCTTCTTCTAACGTGGGAATGCGGTGTTTGGTAAGTTTACCTTTATGGTTCTTGAGCCTTAGTTTTTTTATTTCTTCCAACGTATGGTTAGCGACTAAACCAGCGCCATTGGTTGTTCTATCGAGCGTCTTATCGTGCATAAGAACGAGAACACCGTCTTTGGTCTGTCGAACGTCTACCTCCACCATATCGACACCAAGATCCATAGCCTTTTCCATGGCAGCAATCGAGTTTTCTGGCGCCCCATGCCAGTCCCCCCTATGGGCAACTACCATGACGTAATTACTTCGTGGCTTGGTCAACTCCTCTTTTAGAAATTCAATAGATTCTACCTGGGTTGCTCGCTGCGTAGTATCTGTTGGTATATGGGCCCTTTTGCCCCAACCATCTGATGGAGATGATAAAACGACACAACATAGCGTACCCCTAAGAAAATGTTTAATGAATCCTTTCATATCAAGCGTTAAATGGACGAATTGATGACAGCACCATATCGATAGATTTCACATGTTTAAACGATTAAACAAATTGGCAGCAAAAATATCCATTTTGATGTTTTCATACGATAACTAAACTGTTAATTCTATGCATCATCACCACTCCTTGTCACTTGTTATATTCCATGATAAACTTTTCCAAATCAGCCAATGCATATGGTGGACAACCGCCTTTTTGCGTAGCGATAAACGCTCCGGTCAGCATGGCATTATTCAGTGCCGTGTCCAATGAAGTGCCCGTGAGACGGTAGCGCAGAAAGGTGCCCAAAAACGCATCGCCGCAACCGATGGTATCTACCACCGCCACCGCTACACCAGGCACATCCACCTGCTTCCCTGCCTTGTAATAACTTGCACCATCCGCTCCTCGGGTCACAATCGCCTCGCCGATGTTAAAATAAGCCATCAAGGTGTCGAGTTGCTCCTTCTCGGCGGTCCGCACCGCAGATGGGTTTACTATACCGGTTACCACCGGTAATTCGTCATCACTGATTTTCAATAAATCGGTATCGGCAAGCAGAACAGTAAGCATCTCTTTGTCATAGTAGTTGCCCCTCAAATTGACGTCAAACGCCCGGAAACATTTTTCTGAAAGCAACGTGAACAAAGTCTGCCTAGAAACAGCGTTCCGACAAGCAAGGCTACCGAAAACCAAACAGTCATCAGCCTGGATATCGTTGACGAGTGCGTTATCTTCATGGATATCGTCCCACGCCACGGGCCGCAAGATGTCATAAGACACTTTATTCTTATCTGATACGTTGGCCACCACCCGACCGGTGGCATAACGATCGGTGACTTCTACAAACCGCCTGTCGATAGACCAGCCATCGATAAGCGCCAACATACGGCTCCCAGCGGCGTCTTTTCCAACGCTACTGATCATGTACACATCGAAGCGGTCATCTTTTGCCATGTGGTACGCCACGTTCAACGGAGCCCCACCAGGGTAGTCAGCTCCATTCACTTCGTCCCATAACACTTCACCGAAGCAGAAAATTCGATTATTTTTTCCCATATCAATTATGCACCTTCCAATACATGGTTAAGTAATTCCGTTACTTGCTCCTTCCTGAACATGGAAACACATTTCGTATAATTTGTTACAAATACCGGATTGGCTGACAAGTCCCCAAACACCGGCCGGTACTGCAAAAACTGATCGGCCGATGTGGATTCATCCGCGAAAAGAACTTTTATTTCTTCCCGTTTATTATCCACCACTGCCGCCATGCCGTCTTGCTTGTTGGCACGATGGAGATAATACCACCAGGCCGCAACCACCAAGACAGCCACGGTCACCTGTGGATCACCCCGTTGTAAATTCTTATCTACCACCGGAAGCAAGAACTTCGGAATCTTGTCGGACGAGCCCGAGATGATCCGTGCCGTAGCGTCATTGATCATCGCATTGGAAAAGCGCGAGCGGACCGTTCGGAAATAAACTCGCAAATCGACACCAGCAACTGCCGGCAATACGGGGATGGCCTCCCGCAGGGCGTACCGTTCAAATATTGCAGCTATTACCGGATTTTTTACCGCTTCATGTATTTTGGTATAACCTAAAGCATCTCCCAGTAAGCCGACCAGGGAATGACCCGCATTGAGTATACTCAATTTCATAGCCTCATATGGGCGCACGTCGCCTACCAATTGAACACCCACTTCATCTATCGGCGGAATATCGGTAAGCCCGGTATCCTCCAGCACCCATTGAAAAAAATCTTCGCTCACCACCAACATGTCATCATGCAAGCCGAAACGTGCCTCAAAGTCGGCTTTATCATCAGGCGTAGAAACGGGCGTAATGCGGTCGACCATGCTATTGGGAAAGGATACATGATCGGCTACCCATTTTTTCAAAACCGGGTCATACCTCTCTAGAAAAGCAAGCAGCGCATGTCGCAACACATGCCCGTTTTCTTGGATGTTATCGCACGACATCAATACCAAGCCTCCTACCCCTTTTTCCTTGCGTTCAGCAAGGCCTCTTGCGAGGTAACCAAACACCGTTTTAGGTGGATTGCCGGGTTCGAGGTCGTGTTGGATATGGGCGTTCGACCAGATAAACTGATGGTTATCGAAATCGGTATTATAACCACCCTCCGTGATGGTGAAACTGATGATCCGGGTATCGACATGGGCTATTGCATGGACAACGGCAGCCGTATCGTCCGGACCGTATAGCACTTCGGTAATACTGTCGATGACCACGACGTCGTCGTTCCCGTCGGCAGCCCGCATACGCAGGGTATATAGGTAGTCCTGTTCCGCAAATTGTTGTACGAAAGCCCTATCGGCGGGCATAAGACATACCCCTAGAATGGTCCAATCGGCGTATTGCTGCGGATACCGTTGCCGCAGCTTATGCCACGTGTAGGCTTGATGCGACCGATGGAATCCCCCGACCCCAATATGCAGGATGTGGTTTTTGCTTCTGCCGCTAGTGGGCGAGGGCTTTTGTACCGCTACGGGCAGCTGACCTAATGTTTTCTTGTTTAACCTTGCCATTGCTATTGTTGTGCCTTTTGGAAGATGACCGCCAAAATGATAATCACCCCTTTGATCAATTGCTGCATGTAAGCCGTAATATCGAGTAGGTTCATGATGTTACCGATCATACCCAGAATCAAAACCCCCAGTAAGGTATTCATCACGGAGCCTTTGCCACCGAACAAACTGGCTCCGCCGATGACGACGGCAGCGATGGCATCGAGTTCCAAACCAACACCGATATTGGGTGTGCCTACCCCCGTGCGCCCCACCATTAATAAACCGGCCAGCGCGGTAAGGAATGCAGCAATGACATAGACCGAAAATTTGATCCGCTCTACCGATATGCCTGATAACCGCACAGCTTCTTCATTGGAGCCTACAGCGATAATCTGCCTACCATACACATGGTACTTAAGCACAATAAACACGATGATGAATACCGCGCCCAGCAGGATGGCCGAAAGCGGTACGCCGAGGACACTGCCCGTGCCCAAGCTGAGTATTGCTGACGAATGCGGCCCTACGGTGATGGGTGCCCCTTTTGATAGCAGAAACCCGAGCCCCCGCACAATGGTCATAAGCGCCAATGTGGCGATAAAAGCAGCCACGCCACGGTAGGCCACCAAGTAACCGGAGACAACACCAATAGCAATACCCAACAGTAGCGCTAGCAGCAGTGCGGCACTGAAATATACCTCATACGAGAGCAGCGCGAAAGCCACACCGATACACGCTACGATGGAACCAACGGATAGGTCGATCCCACCCGTTAGAATGACCAGGAACATGCCGATACTGATGAGCCCGATAGGGGCCACCTGGCGCAGTAGGTTGGTGACATTCGTCATCGTTAAAAACGAATCGGACGTGAAGCTCGAAACCACGAGCAACAATAGAAATATAATCAGTGTGTTATTTTGAAGGAGCTTTTCTTTCATTGCACATCTACTTAATTGGCCCCGATGGCCATCCTCAAGATATTTTCTTCGCTAAAATTGGGTCGATCAACGGTTCCCTGCAACACGCCGTTCTTCATCACGATGATGCGGTCGGACATGCCCAGCAATTCATCCATATCGGACGATACCATGACAACATACATCCCTTCGTCGGCCAACCGCTGGATGATCTGGTAGATCTCTGCACGTGCACCTACGTCTACACCACGGGTGGGCTCGTCGATCAATAGAACATTCAGACTGCGGTTCAACCATTTGGCCAAAACCACCTTCTGCTGGTTACCGCCACTTAGCGTGGCGAGTGGATGGTTGATATCACCCACTTTGATACGGAGCCGCCCAATCAATTCGCGGACAATCTCGTCTTCCCGGCGATGGTTGATAAACCCCCACCGGTTGGCTACCTGGCGCAAGTTTGCCAGGCTGATGTTGTCACGTATACTCAGGCTAAGAACACCACCGTGCTTTTTCCGGTCTTCGGGCACCATGCCCCACCCTCCGCGGATAGCCTCACGCGGCGAGCGGTAGCTTATGGACTGGCCTTTCCAGCGCAACTTGGCCGGTTGCTGCCGTAGTGCACCGAACAGGTTTGCCAATAGCTCCGTCCGCCCTGCACCAACCAAGCCTCCCAAGCCCAGGATTTCGCCCTTTCTGATTTCAAAGGATAGCGGTTGGTTAGCGTTGTTGCCATACGCATTATCGACAACGATTTTTTCGTGGGCAAACGGGGTACCCAGCTTCTCGGGGTATAGCTGCGTCAACTCCCGACCTACCATCAAGCTGACCAACTGGTCTTTATCAACCGTAGACGTGGACAATGTGTCGACCGTCTTTCCATCTTTCAAAACAGTAACCCGATCGGTAAGCGCCAACAGCTCTTCCAAGTGGTGCGATATATAGATGATGGCTACCCCCTTGTCGCGGAGTGCAAAAAGCAGGCTGAATAACTTTTTCACCTCTTTGGTGCCAAGCACGGCCGACGGTTCGTCCAAAATCAACAGTTTCACATCCCGCGATAGTGCCTTCGCAATTTCGACGATTTGCTGATGGGCGACGCTCAGCTGGGCTACCCGCTTTTTCACATCAATGTCAAAGCCGAGCGATTGGATCAATGCCTCAGCATCTTTATCTATTTTTCTCCGGTCGAGCCATCCCCCATCTTTTCCGAAAAAAATATTCTCGGAAACCGTTAGCTCGGGAATCAGTGAAAACTCCTGATAGATAATACTGACACCGCGCGCCTTGGCACGATGGGGATCGTTGTGGGCAACGACTTCACCATCGATGATGATCCGGCCGCTATCGGCCGCGTGGGCACCCGAAATCACTTTCATCAGCGTCGATTTACCTGCGCCGTTTTCGCCGAGCAGCGCGTGAATCTCGCCGGCACGAACGTCCAGATCGACGTCACTTAGCGCTCTCACGCCCCCAAACGATTTGGATATTTTTTCTAAAACCAGCATTAAAACAATGCATTAGGATCATAAAATGCCCCCACGTTATCCTTCGATATCAATACAGAGGGTGTATAATTGGTTTTGGCGATTCCCTCTTCGCCATTGAGGTGTTTGACCGCAATTTGCACAATCATTTCACCTAGTATCTTCGGACTGTTTTGAGCTGTTGCGGCAAAAGAACCGGATTCAATCAACTCGTAGGCTTCTTTTTGACCATCAAATCCCAGTACCGTAATCTGCTCTTCTTTTCCCATTTCGCGGATGGTCTTGAGGGCTCCGATGGCCATGGCGTCATTCTCAGCCAGAAGCACGTTGACATACGGGTGAGCAACCAGGATATCCTCCATGGCTTTCAATCCCCCGTTATTATTCCATTGCCCCCAGCCGTGGGCCACAATTGAAAAATCCGTCTTGGCCTGCTTGTGCAGCTGGCCATCCACCAGTCCCCGTACAAACCCCAGCCTTTTTTCGCGCCCTACGGGGTTGCCCTGGTTACCACTGATGATGGCCACTTTCAATTCCTCGTTACTGTTTTCCGCCAGCCATAACCCCAACTTCTCGCCGTTCATGGTATTATCTGCCACCACTGACGAGATATAAGAGGCTCCGTCATCGATCATCGAATCTACGATGAAAATCCGAACCCCCTGCTGGGCGGCCCGGTTGACAACCGGTACGGCTGCCTTGGGGTCCAGTGGGTTCAAGATCAACACATCGATCCCCTTGGAAAGCAGGTCTTCAATAGCAGCAACTTGTTTAGCCACGTCTTCTTGCCCATCGGCCATGTAATACTGCATGCCGTAGTGTTTTACACTCTGCTTTACGATGGTCTCTAGCGCCACATAGTAAGGAGCCACCATTGAGGGACCACTGTAACCCACCTTGATATTGGATAAATCTCGGGCCGACACATACTGGAGGCCCGCTTCCCCTCCCGATGGGCCGTCGTTACGGGCCTGCTCCTTAGGTAGGCAACCCGCGAGCAGCAGCATAAGCAATACGCCCAGCAGAGCCGGGCCACGGCGACGATGATAAATGATTGCACGCATAGATAACATATTTGCTGGCTATTTCAACGTAATCCATGGGGCGTTGGCGTTTACCCAGTCGGTAACCGCCACCGGCACATCCGAGCAGAGGTAATCGCTGCCCAAAGACACACCCAGCAGGAAATCCGCCACGGAGTGCCCTGGCCACAGGCTCACCTTGAAGCCTTGTTTTTTTGCTTTCTTTACCATGGCACGGGTGGTACCATCGATGTTGCACCCTACTCGGTCTATGTTCATTTCTTTTGCTTCGTCAAGCACTTCCTGGCTTAGCGGTGCCCCCTTGATAAGCAATAAGTCTACGGTAGGATATGTTTTCTTTAGATAGCGGAGCGGCCGCGTGTCGAAAGAGGTAAGCACATAATTCGATGTGGGGGGCATAGCGGCATACACTTTTTCATAAAGCTCGTCGCAATATGCTGTAAGCGTTTTTTCATCGTACATGGGTTTATTGGTTTTCATTTCAAATTCGATATATACCCATGGCTTATCGCTGAAGAAGGCAAGCACCTCATCAAGCGTTGGGATCTCGTTCCCTTTCTTCGTCCGTAGTTGCTTAAGCTCAGCAAGCGTCAGGTCTTCGATGGCTTCCTCATTACCAACAATCCGTTTCAGATTGGCATCGTGGAAAATAACGAGTTGACCATCCTTTGTGCGCCTTACGTCGGTTTCATACCCCCGCAGCCCTTTGTTGTAGGTTTCCTGAAAAGCACCAATGGTGTTCTCATCGTACTCGTGCGCGCCCCCCCGGTGCGCGAATAGCTTTACTTCGGCTTGCTGTGCATAAGCGGTAGTGCCAAGTAGCGACATGGCAATCAACAGACCTGCAATTTGAAATTTAATACTCATTTTTCTGGAACTTTTCCTGTTGTTTATCATACTTAATTAACATCTATTAATACTTTTAAAGTTTGAGTCGGGTTCTCGTCGATGAACTGATACGCTTTGTTATACGCAGTGAACCCAAATCTATGTGTGATTAATGCCGATAGCTGCAGTTGGCCCGATATCAAGTATTCAATTGCCTTTACATAGTCCTCGTGTTTGTACATCATGCTACCCTGCACAGTTAACTCATGCTCGCCTACGAACCCCATATTTAACCGGGGGTACTCTTCATAGACACCTACGATAAGCACCTGTCCGCCCTTCTCCACATTGTCTACGAGGTTATGGAGTGCCGGTTCGGCGCCCACCGCTTCAATGCCCACCTGAAATGCTTCTTCACCTAAAATCCGTTTGATACCTTCCCTAAAGCCTTCTTCGGATAAATTAATCCCATCTTCGATGCCTAAGCTCTTCAAAAGGTCGAGCCTGAACGGATTGAAGTCGCTGACGATGACGCGTTTCGCCCCCCGTATCTTCGCAAATTGGGCAATGAGATTCCCTATGGGGCCTGCACCCGCAACAACTACGGTCTTCTCTCCAATATCCTTAACCATGGAGGTAGCATGGGCGGCTACGGCGGCAGGCTCCAAAAGTGCAATCTCGTCGAAACTGACTTCGCTGGGAACAACGTAGGTACGATTTTCGGGTAGGACAAAGTAATCCTGTGCAACACCGGGTGCTTGGAAACCTTCCACCTTAAGGTGCGAACATACATTATAGCGGCCCGCCCGGCAGGGGCCACATGTTCCGCAAACCTGCTGTGGCCTGCCCGTTACCCTATCGCCCACTTTCACCGTTTTCACCTCGCTGCCCACCGCCACCACTTCACCGCTGTACTCATGCCCCTGAACAACGGGAAACGGCGTAAAGGGATGTTTGCCGTGGTAGGCATGGATATCCGAGCCACAGATTCCGATCCTTCTGATGTTGATCAGCACCTCGCTTTCACCTACGGTAATCGGCGCCGGTTCAGTAGAAAACCGAATGTGTCCCGGCGATGTTAATGTTGCTTGCTTCATGTTCTTAGTCGCTATCTGTTTGAGTAATACAAGATGTATTAGACACGTAAAGATGATTTGTTGATAACAAGGTCCGCATCGAATTTGATATGATTGCTCTCCAGACGGCGCCCGCTATCCGTAAGGTGGTTTACCGCTAAATTGCTCATGGCTTGGAGCGGTTGCCGCACATAGCTAAGCGGACACGAAAACAGCTTGTACGCTTCGGCCTCATCAAAGCAAATGATAGCAATGTCATTGGGTACTTTTATGTTGAGTTTAACAATTATTGGCAAGGCTGCCATGGCAATCTTATTGGTAAAGAAACACAACGCGTCTAATCGATCGCGATGTATGGCCGCTGTGATTACATGCTCTATTTCTTCATTTAATTGCTCTTCTATGATTTCATAGCTGTGCACGGCATCAGCCGGTAAACTCGCCAAAGCCGTTTCCATAAAACCCCGCTTGCGCTCTTGAAGGTGGTGCAGCTTGGTCGACAAGCCCACGGCACCCAATCGCTTAAAGCCTTGTGAAAGGAAGTGATTGGCGACGCTTTTTGACGACTTGAAATTATCGAGGTTGATGGTTGTAATTTTCTCGAATTGTGGAAACTCCCTATCAATAAGCACAAACGGGATTTCCATTTCTTTAAGATAGGAAATGCAATGTTCCGCCCCTTCGGGAATCGCTAAGATCAATCCGTCTACCTGGCGCGCGATAAGAATATTCAGGATGTTTTCGAATCGCTTGGGGTCCTCATAAGCACTTCCGAATATCAAATTATAGCCATGCGCATTCGCTTCTTCCTCAATGTAACGGGCCAAATGTGAATAAAAGAAATTGGAGATATCGGCCACAATCAGCCCCATAGTATAGGTTTTATTGTTCTTCAGGCTCTTGGCAATCTGGTTCGGCCGGTAGTTCAGCTTATTCGCCAAATCAAGAATCCGTTTGGCCGTATCTTCGTTGATTCGGTCGGTCATCTTTCCATTCAATACGTACGAAACCAACGCCACCGATACTCCTAGTTCGGTGGCTATACGCTTCATGGAAACTTTCTTTGACATTGCTATATATAATTGATCGATACAAAGAAGGAAAAATTTAATCGATTAAACAAGCAATATTTGTATTTATTCTAGTTTTTTTTATACACATATTTTTAATTTAAGTCATAAACGCAAAAATCGAGACTGGCCTCAGATACCGAAGGAATCAGAGACTTTGAATACAGGATGTACCGGGATGGCATAGTGGGAGTTTATTCTTATTTTAGGCGCCTAAGCTTCAAATTATGAGCAATATCAACTTTCGTTATTTATGGCTTTCGCTAGTCGTATGTGGCCTTATCTCTTGTGCAACCGCTTTGGGCGCGAAGAGACCTGGCGTGTTTACATTGTGGCAATTGCCCGCGCAATCGCCCTCCCAAATGAACTCCTATGTGTTGCTAACCGACAACGGCAAGCTATGTGTAATGGATGGCGGTACAGCCGCAGATGCCCCCTATTTAAGGGGATTTCTCGCAGCCATGGGAAATGAAGTGGAAGCGTGGTTCATCACCCATCCACATAGTGATCACATCGGTGCGTTGAATGAAATACTGAAAACACCGGCCGGCCTAAAAATTCACAGCATCTACCATTCGGAACTTTCAACCTCGTTTGTGGAGCAATATGAGAAAGGGAGTGAAGCATTAACCAAAGAATTCTATGATAGACTAAGGGAATTCGATGGAAAGGTCGTGGACATGAAGGAGCCGGGCTTGGTTCTCAAGATGGGTAAAACGACATTCAAGGTATTGGGGGTAAAGAACGAGGAAATCACTATAAACCCGTATAACAACCAAAGTGTGGTCATCAAAGTATGGGACACCAAGAAATCGGCACTATTCCTTGCCGATCTGGGAACAGAAAGCGGCAACAAATTGTGGAACGGCCCATACCGCGGCGAACTCAACTGCGATTACCTACAAATGGCCCACCATGGGCAGAATGGGGTAAGCAAGGATTTTTACCGTAACATAACCTTCCGGGCTTGCCTATGGCCAACGCCAAAGTGGCTGCATGACAACGATGCCGGAAAAGGATACAATACGCACAACTGGGAAACAATCGAAATCAGGAACCTGATGGACGAAATCGGTATCAAAGAGCATTACTGGATGTTTGAAGGCCTCCATAAAATACAATAGCCCCGGGGCGCTCAGGTGCCCCTACAAACGCCATGGCATCCGCTTATCAATACCATACCGACAAGGAACTGGTCGCAAAATTAAGGCAGGGCGATGAGGCTGCGCTTTCTGAAATATATGAGCGGTATTGGGACCGATTGTTTGCGGTGGCGGCCAACCGCATGGGGGATACCCAGGAAGCCGAAGAATGCGTGCAAGACGTGCTATACAAATTATGGCGACTGCGCGAGACACTGTATATCGAAAACGACGACCTATCGGCCTACCTTGCCGTGGGGATGCGGAATCAGGTATTCAACCGCCGGTTGAAACGCCACCGCGAGCGCTTGCGTGCAACCGGATATGAAATGCCGCAAACGGAGAACCTTTCTCCCGAACACCTCCTGATCGTCCAAGAGTTGCAACACCGCATCGACAGCGCTATTAAAGACCTGCCCAGCCAATGCAGGATTGTCTTTGATTTGCGCACGGACGAGGGTAAGACCATCAAACAGATTGCCGACGAGCTAGGCATCTCTGAGAACACCGTCAAATATCACCTGAAGAAAGCCCATCGAAACATTCGAGGAAACCTCGACGTCACGGTGTGGTTGGCTGTGTTTTACTATTTTTTTCAAAAATAACCTACCCTCCCCCATCTTTTTGGTGTCTATAGAAAAAACAAAGACGTAGATGGAATACGAAAACCGCATCGATAGCCTGATTGCCAAATTAGCTGCCGGGAACATCACCGACGCGGAGATAGCGGAGTTAACCCGCTGGTACAACGGTTTTGACGATACCAACGTAATATTATCGGCGATGGACGGGGACAATGCCGAACAATTGAAAGCTCGTATGTATCGGCAACTCACGGAGAAAATCGGACCTGCAAAGAACGTAACCCGGCAACTGATCCGACGATGGTTACCCTATGTCGCAGCGATATTGTTGGCTGCCGTTGGGGTGTGGTATAGTATAGATAAAGCTTCCGACCCTACGCCTGCGCTCGAAATAGTCGCCCGGGATACCCCACCCGGTGGTAACCGAGCAACGCTGACATTGGCCGACGGCCGCACGTTGATTTTGAGTGAGGATCATGCGGGCATAGCCATAAACGACTCGTTGACGTACCTCGATGGAACCGGGGTTATCGACAGCCAAGCCTTGGCACATACGGATAACGGCGGCGTGCCACTGGCACTCGTTACGCCAAGAGGGGGCACCTACCAAATCGTACTGTCCGACGGTACGCGAGTGTGGCTAAACGCTGCTTCGTCATTGAAATATCCAAGTAAATTCAATGGTAACGAGCGAATTGTGGAATTAGAAGGTGAGGCCTTCTTCGAGGTCAACAAACAACAGGGGAAGCCCTTCAAAGTAATAAGTGACGACCAGATAGTGGAAGTACTGGGCACCCAATTCAACGTATCCGGCTATCCCGATGAGCGGCATACTAAAACCACTTTGGTGACCGGGCGCGTACAAGTGGCATCCCGCACGAACCTCGGATCGCCCATGGCTATTAAGCCCGGCCAGCAGTCTATTGTACAAGACGGAAACATCCACATAACAACTGCGGACACCAATCAAATTATCGCTTGGAAACAAGGGATATTCCATTTCGAATCTACTCCATTGGAAGAAATGCTCAAACAGATTGCCCGATGGTATGACGTGCATATTGTCTATAAAAAAGGAATACCTAACGAGACATTCACTGGAAAATTCAGGAGAGATGTTTCGCTAGAAGGCGTAATAGACATCCTACGACTATCAAAGATTGATGTAACGTTAGAAAACAAACGCATCATTATAAACTGAAAGGAACGGAAATAGCCGATAGATAAATTTAAAAAATAAGATATGGGATAAACACGAGCCTGACATGAATAAGGGAAGTGCAGCGAACACTTCCCCTGTTCAGAAAAACCAGTAATAAAACGCGAATTAAAACTAGTTAATTAACTTATCTAAACGCACAAACGTAATGATAAATTATGATTTTTCCCTATTGGGAAAGACAAAGATACCTCTTGGTATCAAGCCAGTATTTCGAATTATGAAATTGACCTCGCTATTGCTTTTGACCGTCTGCCTACACTTGAGCGCAGCAACGCGATCGCAGACCGTTTCTTTAAACGTCAAAAACCAACCGATTGGGCAGGTATTTCAGGCCATTGAAAAGCAAACCAGCCTGATGGTGATATCAAACGACCGTTTACTGAACCGGTCCACCCCGGTTTCTATCCACGTCAATGACATGTCATTGACCAAAGCACTGGAAGTGCTGCTGAAACCCGTATCCTTGGCCTACCATATCACCGAAAATACCATCGTGATTACGGAACGGGCAACATCCTCACAACCAGCCTCCATACCCGTCGCGCCGTTACCGCAGCGCATAATAAGTGGCCAGGTCACGGATACCGAAGGTGGCCCGTTACAGGGGGTAACGGTAAGTGTGCAAGGTTCGGTGACGGCCACCACCACTGACGACAAGGGTAGCTATCAGATCACGCTTCCGGAAAGTGGAAAGCTACTGGTATTTTCACTGGTTGGATATGAACGAATAGAGGTTGCTATCGGCAACACCGATCACACCGTCAACGTTTCTATGGTCCCCTCTGTGAGTGATTTGGACGAGGTCGTTGTGGTAGCATTCGGCACCCAGAAAAAAATCTCGGTGACCGGTGCCATAGCTTCCATCCAAACCAAGGAAATCAAGCAAAGCCCCGCCGCCAACCTAGCCGTGACATTGGCGGGTCGGCTACCTGGCCTTACCGCTTTACAACGTAGCGGCGAGCCGGGACGGGATAACACGGCCCTGTTCTTACGCGGCATGGGCACATTGAACGCTACCGCACCCATTATTTTGGTAGATGGTGTGGAGCGCGAAATGACGTACATAGACCCCAACGAGGTAGAAAGTGTCTCGATATTGAAAGATGCATCTTCCACTGCATTGTTCGGCGTCCGTGGAGCTAACGGGGTTATCCTGGTAACCACGAAACGCGGCGACAGCGGACGTCCTACCATTGGGCTTACTTATGAACAAGGCCTGCAGGGCTTCACACGCACGCCATCGGTTTTAAGCTCGTATGAATGGGCCAGCCTCCGTAACCAAGCATGGTCAAACGACAACCCCCATGCGGACCCCAACGATCCCGTAAACCAACCACCATACTCCGAATACGCGCTCGATAGATTCCTGTATCAGGATTATCCGACGGCATACCCGAATACCAATTGGCAGGAATTGCTGTTTAATGACTGGGTGGGCCAGCAACGGTACAACCTCAACATCAGCGGCGGTGGCGATTATGTGCAATATTTTGTCAACGTGGGCTTCCTCGACCAAGGTGGTCAATGGAAAATAAGTCCCGATGTAACGGAATATGATCCTGCCGGTTATTTGAAGCGGTATAACTTTCGCTCCAACATCGATGCCAAGCTGAACAAGTCGGGCACATTGAGCACGTTCTTGAATGCGGCGGGCTATTTTGAACAGGTCAACTCGCCGAACGCCAATACCGACGAGATTTTCCGAAGGACATATAGTTATTTCCCTGTGGTGTTGCCCGGACCATTAACCCCGGAGGGTGAAGTGTTGATCGGACCGGGCAATTATAACGTATCGCCGTGGGCATTGATCAACCGATCGGGATACCGGAAAGAAACACGCAACAACATCACCGCTTCCTGGGGGTTGAAACAGGACCTCGATAGGGTAACCGACGGACTGTCCGCCAAATTTATGGCATCATTTGACACGCGCACCATCTACTCGCTCACCGCTGCTAAAGAATACCAGCGGTGGATACAGGTTATCGACCCAAACACATCAAACCATCTGGGCATGGATAGCGTGGAGTACCGACGGATGTTTCTGGAATTGGAAAATACTCCGTTAAGCATTGGCAGTGGTTCAAATTTCCAATCGTTTTTCAACTTCCAGTTCACCGCTGACTACCAGCGTACGTTCAACGGAAAACATACGGTAACGGGTATGCTCCTTGCCCAGCAGGAAATGAAAGTGATGCCGAACGACCGGCTACCATTTAATCTGAGGGGCGTATCACTACGTGCGATGTATAATTATGACAACACGTATTTTGCCGAATTCAATGCGGGGTATAACGGATCCGAACAATTCGCCAAAGGCCGCCGGTATGGATTCTTTCCGACGGTTTCCGGTGGCTGGGTTATTTCCAACGAGAATTTCTTGAAAGAAAACGAATACCTAACCATGCTTAAACTGCGTGCTTCCTATGGCCGCGTGGGCAGCGATCGATTAGGGGGCCGGCGCTTTCTTTACCTCGACGACATTCAGCGCCAAACCGGCGGCGGATATAGTGGATCCCTCGGCAGGGGCGGCAAGATTGCCGAAAATTACTTGGGAAACCCCTTGATCCAATGGGAGGTAGCCGAGAAAACCAATGTCGGGTTGGAAATCGGATTGATGAACGAACTCACCTTGATGGTCGATCTATTCAAAGAAAACCGCGACAATATTTTAATCAACCGGCAAACGATACCGATGGTGTATGGTGTGGAAGCATCTCGCATGAGCCCAGTGAATATGGGCGTGGTAGAAAACCATGGATATGAGATCGAACTCAATTACAACAAACAGATCAATGACGACTGGTCTGTCCTTTCCAAACTGAATTACAACTTTGCACGCAACAAAGTGGTGTACTCAGACGAGTTGCAGTACCCCGATGACTATGCATACCGCTACCGCCAAACCGGCTACCGGATCGGTCAGGTGTTTGGCTATCCACTACGCGAGGGGTATTATACCAGTTATGAGGAAATTGAAGCCGAAGGCCTAAACTATGTAGGTTATACGGTAAGGCCGGGCGACTTCAAATACCAGGACACCAACAACGACGGGATAATCGATGAACGCGATATGGTGCCCATTGGCTATTCGGGGATACCCGAGTATACCTTTGGCGGGGCGTTCAGTGTCAACTACCGGAATTTTGACCTTTCATTCCTGTTTCAGGGGATCATGAACGTTACCCAGCCGTTGTCAGGCTATGGCACGATGGGCATGTATGATTTCAGGGACCGACACCGGTATGCGTGGACGGCTGAACGGGCCGCAGCCGGCGAAGAAATCAGATACCCCCGACTAAGCTTGGGGAGCTCGGTGAGTGAACGGGATGCCAATGCGTTCTTTATCGAAGACCGCAGCTTCATTCGCCTGAAAAATGCGGAAATAGGCTATCGACTACCCGCCTCCATTGCTGGCCGTATTGCAGCAAAAGAGGTTCGGTTTTATGTGAATGGACTTAACCTGATTACTTGGGATTGGATGCGTACCGACGACTTCGACCCGGAGGTAAACAATTCATTGAGCTATCCGGTATACCGGGTATTCAACGGCGGAGTAAATGTCACTTTTTAATGATTTTGGGATAAGAGAAAATGAAAAGATTACAATATAAGCTATTCATAGCGCTGATACTGGTAACGACAAGTTGCCAAAAAGACCCTCTGGATATCATGCCTGATGGGCGCCTCACACTGGAGGAAATCTTTGCCGATGAAATGATGGCATCGGAATATGTGAACACCATGTACGATAACATCAATCCATATGGTACGGCATATGATTATTTTACCATGCTTGCCGGCTTCTCCGATGAAGCGCACGACAATGACTTTCCGCAGGATATGGCTCGCGCCCCTTCCCGCTGGTACAATGGGGAATTGCGGCCAAATTGGAATCCCTTGGATATCCAATTTTCCACCGGTTCTTCAAATACCGAGTCAAACGGGAACTATTACAGGAAAAACTGGACAGGCATCCGGCAGACCAATGTCTTCCTCGAACGAATCAGCAGTACACCTTTTGCTAACCCACAGATGAAAGCACGCCTGATCGCGGAAGTGAAAGTGCTACGGGCATTTTTCTATTGGGAACTCATCAAGATGTATGGTGGCATGCCCGTTGTCGATAAGCCTTTCAGTGGGGATTTCCAGTTCGAGTCATTACCGAGGCAGTCGTTCCAAGCATGTGTCGACTTCATTAAACAGAACTGCGATGAGGCTATCCTGGAACGTAACCTACCTTATCGCATTACGACAGAGCCGGAACGCGGCCGATTTACAAAGGCGGTAGCACATGCCATACGATCGCAGGCGTTGTTATTCGCCGCGAGCCCCTTATGGAACGATACGGGTGACCAAACACGATGGGCCGAAGCCGCGGAAGCCAGCAAAAACTCATTGGATGAATTACTGGCCAACAATTACGTGCTCCACCCCGATTATGAAGCGTATTTCGACAGCCGTACGGATATCAGTGCAAATCCGGCCGATAAAGAAACCATCTTCGAGATCAAGCCTTATCGGGCACACGAATTCAGCCATTTGATGTTCCGCATGCATGCCATTCCCACATTGGGTGGTGACAAAGCGGGTGTGAGCCCCTCACAAGAGTTGGTGGATAGCTACGACATGGTCAATGGCGAGCCCGCCATTACGGGCTACTATGACGAAGACCACCTCTATCCCATCATCAATACGGCATCGGGTTACGACGAATCAAAGCCCTATGAGAACCGCGACCCACGGTTTTATGCTACCGTGTGGTATAATAACGCCTATTATGGCGAAATCAACGGGCAGCCCTACTATATCCAATCTTATCTGGGCGGCGCCGACGGGATTTCCAACATCATGCAGCGTACAGGTAATGGATACTACCTGAGGAAATTCCGCGACCCCGCGCAGTTGGACCCCAACACGGGTACGGCGCGTTTTAAGAAATACAGACTGGGCGAACTATACCTCAACTATGCCGAGGCCGCAAACGAAGCCTATGGTCCTACCCAGGAGGTCTATGACGCCATCAACACCATCCGTAGCCGGGTAAACATGCCTGCGTTGCCCAGTGGATTGAGCAAGGAGGAGATGCGCGAGCGCATCCACCGCGAACGGCGCGTGGAGTTGGCATTCGAAGAATACCGGTTCTGGGATGTAAGGCGCTGGAAAATACTGGACCGCACTGATAGATTGACGACGGGCATGGAATGGACAAAATCTGGAAACACATTTACTGGAAAACGTATCGTGACCGGACGGCGGAAATCGTGGACAGATAACCACTTGATTTTCCCGATACCATTGAGCGAGCTGACATTGATGCCCTTGTGGGACCAAAATCCGGGATGGGAATAACCTCATCTAAGGCAATTAACAGAACACACTCATAATAAAATGAAAACGAACATTCTCAAAATATACCTCTGCACGTGCATATTGCTTGCCGGCAGCTGTGAAGAAGAGGAATCCGCACCGATAAACACCGCCCCGATTCCACGTATCCTCGCATTGGAACCTGCCAATGCCGCTGAGGGAGATACCCTCGCGATTGTTGGTATCAATTTTTCGGAAAATGCTACCGAAAACGAAGTCAAATTTGGCCAATCAATCATTGAAACCATCGCCGTTTCAGACACATTAATACAGGTAGTCGTACCCGCGATGGAGGGTAATATCGTGGGCGTATCGGTCCGTAGCCGAGGCAAGATCTCGAACAAACAAAATCTTTCGCTGGTACGCACGAAGGTATTCGAGGATAATTTTGACCGACCGGACATCCCATCGGTGGGATCGCCGACGGTTCCCAATCCGCTTGGCACCAACTGGCAGATTATCAATGGCAAATTCTCATTGAACGAAAATCGGTTATTCAGTTCGGAGGGAGGGTTGGAATCTTATATGCTTTACCGTGACGCGGACCTGGATATGCAGGTGGGCGATGGCAGCTATTTTGAGCTGACAGCAACGATGAGCAGCTCCCCCGAGTCTTTTGCCGGTATCATTTTTAATGCACAGAGCGATAACAAGCGCTTCTATCTACTCCGTACCACAAACAATATGTTGCAGCTCTTGAAAACGGGCGAGAATGGGCTAGGTCATTGGGTAAACATTATGGTGAATCAAACATTTGAAGGATTTGCACCAAACGTACCGTACCAGGTAACGGTTTCCTCATCGCAGCCCGGCAATTTCCGGATAAAGGTGACCAATAAAGACACCAATGGGATTCTTTTTGAACAGGCCGTAGAAGACCCTGCCCCGTATTTGGGCGGCTCTCCAGGCGTCTACTACTTCGGGTTGGCCAATCCCGTGGTAATCGCTTTCGATGATTTTCACTTAGAACTACTATAACTTATATAACCATGAAAACAATAAAAACACTAACCGCATGTCTCGGATTTAGCGGTGTCTGTTTGCTTGCTTCGTGCTCAGCCGGCGGCGATACAGGGACGCCCCCCCAACCGACCACGGCCCAATACGATACCTTGTCCGTTTTGGGAGACCGCGCTTTCGGACGTGGCCTTGTACGCAAGCGCGCCGACATACCATCTCCCGGAAACATCTATCCCTTTGGTGCTGCAACAACGCCACCCCTATGGGAAATGGCTGAGTGGGGGACAAAGCACGAGTTACAAGAGGCTGATAAAACAACCGACGATGGCGGACGCGTCACCTATGCGAATGCGGGAAAGGCTATCGCCTTTGAAAAGGACGGAGGAAATGTAAAAGTTAGGATGGATGTATATACCTCAGCAGAGTATGATGCCCCTCGCCAGCAAAACCAAGCGTGGCCCCACCTATTGATTGAACAGTCGTTCCCTGAAAAACCACTGGTGAAAGATTTGGAAGGACTGGTGTTAAAATTTAAAGGCCGACTAACGGGTGCCGAAATGAAAATGGATGCAAAGGACTTCAACCCCGGTTTGCATACGGCACAATTCCAGCTCTTTATCACCGTACAGGACCTGAACCCTGCCTCCGCATATCACGGAGATTACTTGTGGTTTGGCATTCCATTTTACGACTATCGGTATGAGCAAATCCCACTATATGCAGCACAAGACGTGGGTAAGGGCGATGCCACCGGGAAATTCATCTACAGCGCAGGAAGCTCCGATTTTATGGAGGGGTCGTTTCAATCAGGAAACTGGATAACCATCGAAAAAGATATCTATCCACTGATTGTAGGGGCCTTAGAACTTGCTAAAGAAAGGGGATACCTTACCGGCTCGTTCTTTGAAGATTTCGGGATATCGGGGATGAACCTCGGATGGGAAGTTCCGGGCACATTCGACGCGGGCTTCGAATTCACCGAATTTGATCTATTGGCAGTTAAGAAACATAAATAAAATCACATGTTGTCACGCAAACTCATCGTAGGTAGTGTATTATCCTTGACGCTTAGCGGAGCGGCCAACCGCCTCGCAGCGCAGTCTATTGATACATTGAATAGGCATTGGCCAGCATATATTGATCTTGACCAATATATGCAGCCGTTTTTGACGGCAGACACCATCTACGATGAGTTGGTGATGCCCATCAAGAACGGACACGCCTTACCAAGTGGAGGCCTGTTATTCCCCGTGCAGGCAGTGTTATCTGTCCGCGACACGTACCTAGGCACCGTATACGAAGAAGGAAAAGATTGGGTGTGGGAAGGCCAACGAATTGTGCTCACAGACTCATCAAGCATACCATTCTGGCATAACCATCAATTGGTTTACAACGAAGTCAAAGAAGGTATTTCCCAGCCAGGTTCCGTACCAGGGACCTACGTCTTATTCAGCGAGGGTGAACTCATACGGTCTAAGCAACTGGCGGTAACTTATATCCCCGACCGACGTGGAAGTGAGGCAACCAAACGCTTACCTCCTCCAACAAGCTACTTGCCCCATACCATGGGTAAACTTGATGGGCGCGAAAACCTACATGTGGTTTTTTGGGGAAACAGCATCGAAACCGGCGCAAACAGCAGCGGCTTCCAGCATGTGCCTCCTTTCATGCCCAATTGGACCGAACTGTTCGTTCGGCAGCTCCGGCGGCGTTTCGGCACGCCCGTATCCTACAAGAATCTTGCTGTGGGCGGCAAAATGGCAGCGTGGGGTCTGGAAAATATCGATCAAGTGATTGCTGAAGAACCTCATCTAGTCGTAATCGGCTTTGGCATGAACGACGGCTCCGCGGGGGTGCCGTCCGATCTGTTCACCAAGCAGATCCAAGGCATGATGGACGCTGTGGGTAGGCGACTTCCAACATGCGAATTCATTGTAATCACGCCCATGCTTGCGAACCCCAAAGCTATCCAAAATAAGCTGCAAGAGACTTATCGGCCGGCTTTGCTCGCATTGGAGAATACCGGCGTAGCAATAGCTGATATGAGCTATTGGCATAAATGGCTGCTCACTCATAAGTCATACCAAGACATGACCGGCAACAACATCAACCATACCAACGATTATTTATCCCGATGGTATGCACAGGTGTTGGTAGCCCTGTTTATCGAAAACGATGGGCATAGCGAAAAATAACAGGCTAATGGGCGACCATTCAATATACAACGACCTCATCGGTAAATAATAGTGCATTTTGTGTATTCGTAGCCACCACCCGGACATATCGTGCGGTCTGCGCGCCCTCAAAATTGAACGCATAGGTTTTAATCTCACGAAAAGTATCCGTTGCCGATGCCTCGGTTGAAAACGTACCGGCCTCCCGGAAATTTTTGCCGTTATCGGAAAGGAGGACGGTTACGTCGCCGGGCAGATAGCCATTGGCCGACGGGTCTTGAAGGAAATCGATCGCGACCGACTTGACGGCTTCTCTACGTTGAAAATCGATGGTAACATCCACATTGTTCACGAACCCCTGCCATTGTCCATCGTTAGCGAGTACCCCGCCTTTTTGGCCATTGAGTAACGTGCTGTCATGCTGTGCCGGAAATGATTCATCCCACGCAGTTTGGTAGGTGATGTTTTTACCAATTGCTTTGTGGATATCCGCTTTCGCCGCAGCAATGGGCCCCACCCGGGCTGAATCCACAAAAAAAGCAGCTTTAATCGTGGCCGGCACCGCCAGCTCGATGGGCTTAGAATAAAGTGCTGACCCTGCGTCCGGTTCCTGCCCATCGGTTGTGTAACGGATGCCAGGGGTAGATTGCACCGTAGCTAACGTTATCGTGTTGGTCAACGTATCGGCATTGAAGTCCACATCGATACCAACGGCATAAGAAGGGCGGCAGTAATTGACGTCCCATCGCTGTAGCAATTGATAATGCCGTTGCAACCGTTTATTGAAATCGTCCCAGTTGCGACCCTCAGGGCCTGACCATACGACTTCCGACAAAGCGAGCGCGCGTGGAAAGGTCATGTATTCGACCTGTTCCGTGGTGGGCATGTATCCTGTCCAGATATTCCCCTGAACGCCCAATATGTGTTTAACTTTGTCAGCTGCCAGCCCTGCAGGGATAGGTTCATAGGCGTACACCGCCGATAGGGGGATATCGCCCTGGGCCGCTTCCGGCTGCGTGCGCGGGTCGCTTTGGTATTGATCGAAACCGAGGTATGTATCAGGGGTCATAATGACATCATAACCGGCGGTTGCGGCGTTCAAACCGGTGGCTTCACCATGCCGGCTCATGATGGTAGTGCCCGGCGGCGCCCCCCCAGCCATCGTTTCATCCCAGCCTAGCGACTTCCGCCCGTGCGTACGCAAGAAACTGTCTATACGACTCACGGCATAGCGTTGCAGTGCGTCTATACTGTCCAATGCCAGTTGCTCCACTCTGGCGTTACACTTATCACAGGTTGCCCATGCTGTTTTATCAACTTCATCACCACCGATATGGATATATTCCGATGGAAAAATGGCCATGACTTCGGTCAACACATCTTCGAGAAAAGTAAACGTTGCCTCATTACCAACGCAAAAGGTATGGTGCCGATAGGGCTTACCGGTACAAGAGAGCTCGGGATAAACTGCTAATACTTCTTCGGAATGGCCGGGCATTTCGATTTCAGGAATGATGGTGATGCCTTTACGAGCGGCATAGGCAACCAGTTGGCGTGCCTCGGCTTGTGTGTAATAACCTCCACTGGCATTGGGTTGGCCCATTGGCAAATAACGCTGTCCATTCTGCATCCATTCTTTCCAGACCGGATGGGTCCGCCACGCAGCCTGTTGGGTCAATTTGGGATATTTATTGATTTCCAGTCGCCACCCTGCCCCATCTGCGAGGTGCCAATGGAAAGTATTGAATTTATACAACGCCATCAGATCGATGAACTTCTTTAGAAAGGACATCGGGTAGAAGTGCTTGGAAACGTCGAGATGGAGGCCCCGGTAACCAAACCGCGGTTTATCTTCGATGACCATGGCCGGCAATCGGCGCCCATCAGCCTGCGTATAGGCCAATTGAAGAACGGTCAGTATCCCGTTAATCATCGCTGGCTCCTGGTGTGCCGTAATGACAATACCAGAGGTATCGACCACCAATCGATATGCATCGTTGGCTAACCGATCTTCATCCCGTGCTTTGACAAGGCGTACACCGCTTTCGGGAATACGTTTATGTGACTTGATACGTTCCACCTCCATGAAATTGACAACGGGGTGATCGTATAACAAGCCGGCTACATCCATAAATGTATCGAATGCCGCTAATGGCGTAGCCGAAGGAAACACATATGCCCCTTCGTGCATTTCGACGACAGTAGGCTTAGGGATAATGGACACTTGACTTTGGGCGTAGGCAGGCACCACCAGTAGCAGCGGTAAAGCAAGCAATCCCAACAATAAGGGGGATACTCTTTGAGCCATGCGAATCTGTTTGTTGTTACGTATCTGACACAAACTTACTCAAAACACCCAAATTATCCAATTATCATTACCTTTGTCATTCTGACGATAACCCATGAAAAGAACCTTATTAGCTTGCTGTATTGTCGTTGCGTTTTTCCATGGGGTTGCCCAACATCGGGTAGCTATCCCCCAAATCATCAACTATAACAACAACCAATACAAAGGGGGGCTGCAAAATTGGGATATCGCCCAGGATTCACAGGGCATCATGTATTTCGGTAATAATGAAGGGCTTCTTACCTTTAATGGCCGATATTGGAATATCTTTCCACTGCCTAATGCAACCGTGGTCCGATCGGTGGCAATCGATAAAAATAACCGGATTTACGTAGGTGGGCAAGACGAGCTTGGATACTTCCAAGCGGATTCCAAGGGAAGGCTCCAATACCATTCCATGGTCGATCTCATTCCTGAAACTGAGCGTAAGTTTGCTGATGTATGGGACATCGCCGTCAGGAACAACGAAGTATTCTTTAGGACCAATACCAAAATTTTGCATTATAAGGATGGACGCATGACGGTTGACAAGGCAACGACTGAATGGCAGTTCCTTGGTATGGCCGAAGGGGCACTTTACGCACAGTCCATGCATCAGGGTATCATGCGGTATGATGCGGGTTTCTGGAAGCCGTTAGCCAATCACCCTGACCTAGAAGGAACCGTGATAACAAGTATCATGCCCTACAGCCAGGATACGCTACTCGTAAGTACGTTGAAAAGCGGGCTCTATTACCTTACCCACCATACACTCATCCGTAAAGAAACGCCACTGGACCACGTGTTTACAGCGGATCGTATTTATTGCGGGCTTCCCATCAACAACGACTGGTTTGTCTACGGCACCACATCTGCCGGCGTACTGATTATGAACCGCGCCAATAAACTGGTACAACAATATGTATACGGCGAGGGGCTACAAAAAAACAATGTCCGGGGTTTATTCATCGACCGTAACCAAAACCTCTGGCTGGCGCTTGATGATGGCATCGACTTTATCGCGGTAAACAGTGCGGTGAAATACATCCAACCCAACACGGCAAACCCCACAAGCAGTTATGCTATCTGGATGTTTGACGGGCGGCTTTATATCGGTACATCCAACGGCTTATACATGTCGCCTATTGATGCCAAACAATCAGACATCAGCCTTTCCGATGCGGAATTCACCGAGGTACGCCATACCGAAGGACAGGTCTGGGGGCTCAATGAAATCAACAACCGGCTGCTGATGGGACATGAAGATGGTGCGTTTGAGATTGTGGGCAGCGAAGCACGCAGCATCTACACTGTCCCCGGAACATGGTTGTTCCAGCCCATTTCGCGCGTCTTCCCCTCCACCCACATCATCGCAGGCACCTACCTTGGTTTACAACATATTACCTTCGATTCCGGCCATAATTTTCATGATTCTGGTCGGGTAGACAGTCCCTATGAGTCCTTACGGTTTATCCACTATGATGACAACTATCACACGATTTGGGCATCGCATCCTTATCGGGGCATATTCAAAATGCAGTTGTCGGCGGATTACTCCAAAGTAAACCTCCAAAAAACTTATACCCAATCGGAAGGGCTACCGTCCACATTATATAATTACCTGTTCCTCATCAAAAATAAAATTACCGTAGCCACCAATGACGGTATTTATGAATACGATGCGGCCTCCGACAGTTTTATCCCTTCGCCCCTGTTCTACGATCATTTCAAAGGAATGGAACTGCAATACCTGAAGGAAGACCGTGACGGGAATGTCTGGTTTGTAAGCCATAAAAAGCTAGGAGTGGCCGACTTCAGCCAGCCCCATGGCACGGCACCATTTACGGTCACTTATTTCCCGGAACTGAACGGCAAAGTGCTTGGTGGATTTGAAACCGTCTATGCCCTCGACAACGAGAACATTTTCATTGGAGCAAACAAAGGGGCAATACACCTGAATTACAAACGGTACAAGATGGCGATCAGCCGGCCTGACGTATTGCTTAGCCAGGTAAAGGTAATCGACGGCGACAAACAAGAACAGGTGCTATATGGCGGGCACCAAACCAGCGAGGTCACTTCGCCCACCTTGGATTACCCATCCAACTCCTTCCACTTCTCGTTCGCCACCACGCTGTATGACCAGCAGGACAATGTAGAATTCAGTTATATGCTGGAAGGTTTTGATAACGGATGGTCTATATGGAACCACCGCAGCGAAAAGGAGTATACCAACTTACCACCGGGACGCTACGTGTTTAAAGTAAAATCCCGGAACACCGAAGGAAACGAATCGGCCGTAAGCGATTACCCATTCGCTATAACACCACCATGGTATGCCAACGCGATTAGCTATACATGCTACGGCGTGCTGATTTGCCTGCTGATTTTCCTACTGTTCAAATGGCAGAAAAGGAAACTACAGCAGAAGCACGAACGCGAGCTATACCTCAGCCAACTGGAATTGGACCGACGCGAAAAAGAGGTGGTACGGTTGAAAAATGAAAAGCTGGAAACCGAGATAGATTTTAAAAACAAGGAACTGGCCAACATGACCATGCATCTGGTTCAGCGCGGCGAAGTGCTCGCCAAAATAAAAGAAACCATCCTGTCCGTCGTCAAGAAACATGACTTCACCGATAGTTCCATCAACTTCAGGCAACTCATCCGCCTCATCCGGAACGCTGAGCGGACCGATGAAGACTGGGAGCAGTTCCGTGTGCATTTCAACCATGTAAATGAAGGCTTTTTCACCAACCTCAAAGAACAGTACCCCGACCTCACGCCAAACGAGCTAAAGTTGTGTGCTTTTCTACGCATGAACCTTTCTTCCAAAGAAATTGCCCAATTGATGAACATTACCATCAAAGCGGTAGAAGTGGGTCGATACCGGCTCCGCAAGAAGCTTAAACTCGATCCCGACCAGAATCTCTATGAGTTTTTGTTACATATCGCCGCCAAAACGTAACCTTTTGAAAAAAAAGACCCCTTCTTCACAAATATTTAACAACCAGTTAATTAAGACCATGTTGTAGGGGTATTGTAGGCCTAAATCGACCTGCTATCTCCTTTTTTTGGATTACTTGTAGGGGTATTGTAGCATGCAGTTATAAACAGGTTCCGCATCCCATCATCTAGTTTTGTTTCACGGTTCCGCATTAGAATAGGCGAACGTATTGAACCAATTTTTTTAACCCTTAATAAGAGCAGTTATTATGAAAGAAAGAGTTTTACATGCATTGATGGTGCTATGTATGTGCTTCTTCCCATTTGTGCTGACCGCCCAACAAGCCCTTCAGGTAACAGGGACGGTAACGGCAGACGGCAAGCCCTTGCCGGGCGTAACCGTAACCGTGCAAGGAACGAACACCGCAACCAGCACGGATGACTCAGGTAAGTATTCGATTACTGTCCCCGAGGCGGGGGCCACATTGGTATTCACGCAATTGGGTATGACCACGCAACAACTCGTGGTGGCAGCCAGCGGCACCGTCAACGTGTCGTTGGAGGAAGACTTGAGTACGTTGGAAGAGGTGGTGGTCATCGGGTACGGCACACAGAAGAAAAGTGTGGTAACCGGTGCGATTACGAGTGTGCGTGCTTCCGATATCGAGAACCAGGTGGTGGGCCGCTTGGAAACCGCCCTCCAAGGGCGTACATCCGGCGTCACCATAACCACCAATTCGGGCGCACCCGGATCGGGTGCTTCCATTTTGGTTAGAGGGGTAACAACGATGAACAATAATACGCCACTCTATGTAGTGGATGGCGTAGTTGTAGACGCCGGTGGCATCGATTACCTCAATACTTCAGATATTGCATCCATCGAAGTGCTAAAAGATGCGGCATCGGCAGCGATCTATGGTACGCGGGCAGCCGCTGGGGTAATTTTGGTGACCACCAAAAAAGGTAAAGCAGGCGATATGGCGGTTAACTACAATGGGTATTATGGCACACAAGCTCCTGCCAAAAAACTCAACCTATTGAATGCTACAGAATACGCAACCATACGCAACGAAGTGTCGCTCAACGATGGAGGCGGCATCATTTTCCCCGAACCAGCCGCATTGGGCGAAGGGACGGATTGGCAGAGCACCATATTCGAAAACAATGCGCCGATTCAAAATCATGAATTGAGTATCAGTGGCGGGAATGACCGTTCTACATTCTATACCTCGTTTGGCTATTTCGGACAAGACGGCGTGGTTACGCCGGAAATTTCAAACTATGACCGGTATAATGCGCGTATCAATTCGGAACATCGCATTAAAAGTTGGCTACGCTTCGGTGAAAATTTAGGTTATTCCTATATCAACAGCCAAGGTTCGTTAGCCACAAACAGCGAGTTCGGTGGGCCTTTGAGTTCGGCTATCAATCTAGACCCGTTGACTCCGGTTAT